>NZ_JBHUXV010000138.1:0-22232 GCF_042669125.1 Streptomyces sp. NPDC057253
TCCCCCGAATCCCCCCACCCCCCCGGGCCCCTACTCCGTCGCGATCGCGTTCAGCACATTCATCCGGCCCGCCCGGAACGCCGGGATCAGCGCGGCGAACAGGCCCACGAAGGCCGAGCCGACGAAGACCGCGATGATCGTCGGCCAGGGGATCTCCAGGACCTTCAGGCCCTCCAGGGCGAGGAGCTTCTGGGCGGTGGCGCCCCAGCCCATGCCCAGGCCCAGGCCGAGCAGTGCGCCGAAGAGGGCGATCACCACCGACTCCATGCGGATCATCCGCCGCAGCTGGCGCCGCGAGAGGCCGATCGCCCGCATGAGGCCGATCTCCCGGGTCCGCTCGACCACCGAGAGCGCCAGGGTGTTCACGACACCCAGGATCGCGACGATGATCGCGAGGGCCAGCAGGCCGTAGATCATGTTCAGGAGCTGGCCGATCTGGTCCTTCAGCGCCTGCTTGTAGTCGGTCTGGTCGCGCACGGTGTACTGCGGGTAGTCGTGCAGCGCCGACTTCAGGGACTTGTACGCGGCGTCCGTCTGCCCCTCCTTCGCCGAGGCGAAGACCAGCTGGTCGAGCGGCATCTTGTCGGCCGGCACGTACTTGGCGAGGGTGGCGATCGACGTGTACTTGGAGCCCGCGTCGATGACGACGTCGCTGCTGGTGATCGCCCGGACCGTGAGGTTCGCGGTCGCGCCGTCCTTGAAGGCGACCTTGATCTTCGAGCCCAGGTGGATGCCGTGCGCCTTGGCGAACTTCTCGTGGACGGACATCGAGTCGGGCTTGTAGGCGTCGGCGAGGTTCCCGGCGACCGTCTTGGTGCGCAGGTCGGTCGCGTACGTCGGGTCGGCCGCGGTGATGTCGGTGTCCTTGAGCGTCTTGCCGTCGGGGGTCGTGTAGTCGGCCTCCGTGATCTTGTACTCGGTGACCCGGGCGAGACCGGGCGTGTCCTTGACGGCCTTCACGGCGGCCGGCGTGACCATCTGGCCGCTGTCGGACTGGATGATGAAGTCCGTGCCCACCGTCTTGTCGAGCTGGTCCGTGGCCGAGGCGACCATGGACGAGCCGACGACCGAGAGGCAGGCGACCAGCGCGAGGCCGATCATCAGGGCGGCGCCGGTGGCTCCCGTACGGCGCGGGTTGCGCAGGGCGTTGCGCTCGGCCATGCGGCCGACCGGACCGAACACCCTGAGCACGATCGCGCCCAGGACGCGCACCACGCCACCGGCGAGGAGCGGGCCGATCACCACGAAGCCGATCAGGGAGAGCACCACTCCGAGGCCGAGCCACAGGGAGCCGTCCTTGGCCTTGTCGGCGGAGGCGGCCAGGTAGAGCGCACAGCCGCCGCCGGCGGTCAGCAGAGCGCCCAGCACACCGCGTACGACACCCGCCCTGGCGTCCGCCGGGGCGCCCGCGTCCCGCAGGGCGGCCATCGGGGAGACCTTGCCCGCGCGGCGGGCCGGCAGCCAGGCGGCGAGGACGGTGACGACCACGCCGAGGAGCAGGCCGACCACCGGGGTGGTCCAGGCGACCGTCAGGTCGCTGGTCGACAGATGCATGCCCAGGGAGCCCATGAGCTTCATCAGCCCGACCGCGAGCCCGACGCCCGCGCCGACCCCGAGGGCCGAGCCGAACACGCCCAGCAGCAGCGCCTCGGCGAGCACGGAGCGGTTGACCTGTCCACGGGAGGAGCCGACGGCCCGCATCAGCCCGATCTCCCGGGTGCGCTGCGCGACCAGCATCGAGAAGGTGTTGATAATCAGGAAGATGCCGACGAGGAAGGCGATCCCGGCGAAGCCGAGCATCGCGTACTTCATGACGTTCATGAAGCCCTCGACGTCCTTCTGGTTGGCGTCGGCGGTCTCCTTGGCCGTCTGCACCTTGTAGGCACCGCCGAGCTCGGCGGCCACGTTGGTCTTCAGCTGGGCGTCGGTGACGCCGGAGGCGGCCGTGACGTTGACGTTGGTGTACACGTCCGGCTCGC
Source organism: Streptomyces sp. NPDC057253 (assembly GCF_042669125.1). NCBI lineage: Bacteria > Bacillati > Actinomycetota > Actinomycetes > Kitasatosporales > Streptomycetaceae > Streptomyces > Streptomyces sp. NPDC057253. Next base: position 1,980 of record NZ_JBHUXV010000138.1, read on the forward strand.
CGACCAGCGTCCGCTGGGCGGTCCTGGTGTCCAGGTAGAAGATCGCGGCACCGGGGTTGGTGACCTGGAAGTCGGCGATGCCGGAGATCTTCGCGTGGTGCGTGCCGACCGCGCTGATCACGCCGATGTCGTCACCGAGCTTCAGATGGTGCTTGTCGGCGGTGTCGGCGTCGACCATGACCTGGCCGGCGTTCTTCGGCGCCGTACCGGAGGTGATCTTCATGGTGCGGGCGTCGTTGCCGTTCCAGCTGCCGACGATGGTCGGGGCGCCGCTGGAGGGCGAGAGGTTGTCCTTGTCGGCGTCCACGACGGTCACCGAGGTCGAGAAGACGGTCCCCTCCGCCGACTTGACGCCCTGTGCCTCGCGCACCTTGGTCAGCACCGAGGCCGGCATGACCGGCGGCTTGCCGTTGCCGGAGGTGGTCTCGCCGCTGTCGGAGGCGCCCTTGGCGCTCACCGTCACGTCCGAGGAGGTGGCCGCGAAGAGCTTGTCGAAGGTGGTGGACATCGTGTCGGTGAACACCAGCGTCCCGCAGACGAAGGCCACCGAGAGCATGACCGCGATGGCCGACAGGGCCATGCGTCCTTTGTGCGCGAAGAAGTTGCGCATCGAGGTCTTCATGACGGTCATGACGTGCGCCCCCGGGCGTCGAAGTCCTTCATGCGGTCGAGGACGGCCTCGGCGGTCGGCTTGAGCATCTCGTCGACGATCCGGCCGTCGGCGAGGTACAGCACCCGGTCCGCGTACGAGGCGGCCACCGGGTCGTGCGTGACGATCACGATGGTCTGCCCGAGCTCGTCGACGGAGCGGCGCAGGAAGCCCAGGACCTCGGCACCCGCGCGTGAGTCGAGGTTTCCGGTCGGCTCGTCACCGAAGATGATCTCGGGACGGGCGGCCAGGGCGCGGGCCACGGCGACGCGCTGCTGCTGGCCGCCGGAGAGCTGGGTGGGCCGGTGCTTGAGCCGCTGACCCAGCCCCACGGTGTCGACGACCCGTGCGAGCCACTGCTTGTCGGGCTTGCGCCCGGCGATGTCCATGGGCAGCGTGATGTTCTCGAGCGCGTTGAGCGTCGGGAGCAGGTTGAACGCCTGGAAGATGAACCCGACCCGGTCCCGGCGCAGCCGCGTGAGCTTCTTGTCCTTCAGGCCGGTGATCTCGGTCTCGTCCAGGTAGATCTGACCGCTCGTCACGGTGTCGAGTCCGGCGAGGCAGTGCATGAGGGTGGACTTGCCGGACCCCGAGGGGCCCATGATCGCGGTGAACTGTCCGCGTGCGATGTCCACGTCCACATGGTCAAGGGCGACGACGCGGGTCTCGCCGGACCCGTACGCCTTGACGACCTGCCGCGCTCGCGCGGCAACGGCCGTACGCCCGCCAGTGCCCCCGTGCCTGGTGATGGTCACAGCCGATGTCACGGTATGTCTCCTATGTCGGTCAGCAAGAAACAGCGATGGAACAGCCGATCAGCTGGGCGATCGGTGCGGTTGCTCGATTACGGTGTTCAGTCTGGTCCCGCGGGGCGGTCCGGCGCGCTGGTGCTCAGCACCCTCTTCTACGGGGGAAAACCCCACCCCCGTCGATCCTGCGGCCCCTCCCCCACCGCTCCCCAGCGGCGTAAAGCCAGGTTAAGGACGGACCGTGGCCCTTCTCCTCCTCCGGGGGTACGAACCCTCCCCGAGCCGTAGGAGGGAGGTACCCCTAGGGGCCGTCCACCGACAGGTGGAGATGATCTAGGGGTACGGCTCCACCCGCGGGTGCGGCCAGGCTGCACCCTGCCGTGACGTGCGGGTCAAGTGGGAAGCTGTCCTCCGGCAGATAGATGCAGGGGGAAGGAATCCGGGTGGACGACACCAGGCCGGCCGTCGGCGAGTCCGCGCGGCCCGTCTCCACGCACCGACGCGGGCCCGTCGTGGCGGCCCTGATGCTCGCGATGGCCCTCGCGGCCCTGGACTCCACCATCGTCTCCACGGCGGTCCCGCAGATCGTCGGCGACCTCGGCGGCTTCTCGGTCTTCTCCTGGCTGTTCTCGGGCTATCTGCTGGCCGTGACGGTGACGCTGCCGGTGTACGGCAAGCTGTCCGACACCTTCGGCCGCAAGCCGGTGCTGGTGGTGGGCGCGGCGGTGTTCCTGCTCGGCTCGCTGCTGTGCGCGGTGGCCTGGAACATGGGCGCGCTGATCGCCTTCCGGGTCGTGCAGGGGCTCGGCGGCGGCGCGCTCCAGGGGACGGTCCAGACGCTCGCCGCGGACCTCTACCCGCTCAGGGAACGCCCGAAGATCCAGGCCAAGTTGTCCACCGTGTGGGCGGTGGCCGCGGTCGCGGGGCCGGGGGTCGGCGGGGTCCTCGCCGCCTACGCCGACTGGCGGTGGATCTTCCTGGTCAACCTCCCCATAGGCGCGGTGGCGTTGTGGCTGATCGTGCGTCATCTGCGGGAGCCGGCACGCGAAAAGGCCGCCACGCGCGCGCGTGTCGACTGGGCGGGCGCGCTCGCGGTGTTCGCGTGCGGGGGCGTCCTGCTGACGGCGCTCGTGCAGGGCGGGGTGGCGTGGGAGTGGCTGTCGGGGCCGTCGCTGGGCCTGTTCGGCGCGGGACTCGCCCTGGTGGCCGTCGTGGTCCTGATCGAGCGGCGGGCGGCCGAGCCGATCATCCCGGGCTGGGTGTGGCGCCGCAGGACCATCGCCGCGGTGAACCTGGCGCTCGGCGCGCTGGGTCTGCTCATGGTGGCCCCTACGGTCTTCCTGCCGACGTACGCCCAGTCGGTACTCGGCCTCACCCCGGTCGCCGCCGGATTCGTGCTGTCCGTCTGGACGTTGAGCTGGCCGGTGTCGGCGGCGCTGAGCCAGCATGTGTACCGGCGCGTCGGCTTCCGCAACACCGCGATGCTGGGCATCGGTTCGGCCGCCCTGATCCTCTTCGCGTTCCCCTTCCTCCCCTACCCGGGCGCGGCCTGGCAGCCCACCCTGCTGATGCTGCTCCTGGGCGGCGCGCTGGGCCTGTTCCAACTCCCGCTGATCGTCGGGGTCCAGTCGACGGTCGGCTGGGCGGAACGCGGCACGACGACCGCGTCCGTCCTGTTCTGCCGCCAGACCGGCCAGACGGTGGGCGCGGCGCTCTTCGGCGCGGTGGCCAACGGCGTCCTGGCGACCCGCCTCGGCAGCGCGAGCGACCTGGACTCGGTCACGCGCGCGTTGGACGCGGGAACCGGCTCCGAACCCGTACGGCGAGCCATCGCCGACGCGGTCCACGCGGTGTACCTGGGAGCGGCGGGAGCGGCGGCACTGGCGTTCGTGGTCCTGCTGACACTGGCCCCGCGCCGCTTCCCGGTCCTCAAGGAGCAGTAACCGGGGCGCCCGTAGAACTGGGGCGGTGCGGACGCCGTACGACATCGCACCCCCACGCCCGCGATGCCGCGACGGCGTCCCAGGCCCCCGCACACCCGACCTGCGCACGCACGCGCGTGAAGGCCCCCGGCGGGCCTCACGAATGGCCGTCGACGCCTACAACTTCGGTGCGGCGGCACGGGAGGTGACGGTGACCGCGCGCGACGGGCGGCGGGCGATCGAAACGCGCGCGGCGGCAGGTCGCGGGTGCGAGTGGCGGGTCGCAGGTGCGAGTGGCGGCGGCACCTCGGCGCCCCGCCGAGCACCGCCCCGGACGGCAGACACCGATCGGATCCCCCCTCTCCTCGCCGCGCCGCGCATGGCCTCCGTGCACCTGCCGTAGGCGGCCGAGCACGCTCCGGTATGGTCAAAAGTCTGAGTTAACGGGGGTAACACCGCAGGTCAGAGAAGTAAGCGCATACCGACCGATCAGTTTGGTGAAAGGGCTGTACAACTCTGAACCGGCGGGTAACGTGCGGGGCTCCGCTCCCCCGTCCACCCCCCAACTCCCTGCGGTCCACCGCACTGGACCCGAGCCACGCAAGGAGCCCCGGGATGTCCTACGACCGCTCCCAGCCGTATCCCACCTATCCCTGGCAACCCCCCGAACCGCCACCCGAACCCGCACCGCGGCCCCCGCGCCACCGCTCCCCGATCGGCCACCACAGCGATCTGCGGGTCCTGCGCGGCGCCTACCGCCGACAGCGCCGCACCGCCACTTTCACCGCGCTCGGCTACTTCACGCTCTTCCTGGTGCTGTCCGCCTACGCGCCGTCCTTCATGGCGAGCGCCCTCACCGACGGCCTGCCCACCGGCCTGCTCCTCGCCCTGCTCCAACTCCCCGTCACCTGGCTCGCGATCGCCCTGTACGAGCACACCGCGCGCCGCTCCGTCGACCCGCTCGCCGACCGCATCCGCAAACAGTCCGAAGTGGACGCCAGACGAGGGGCGGCAACCCGATGACCGGCTTCAGCGACTCCGCACAGGCGATGAGCCTGGTGGCGTTCTCCGCCGTCGCCACCCTCACCCTGCTGCTCTGCGTGATGACCGGCCCGGACCGCGACGACCTCGACGAGTTCTACACCGGCTACAGCTCGCTGTCCCCCATGCGCAACGGCCTCGCCATCGCGGGCGACTACATCTCCGCCGCGACCGTCCTCGGCACCGGCGGGGTCATCGCCCTCTTCGGCTACGACGGTGTCGTCCTGGCCCTCAGCACCGCCCTGTCGCTGATGCTGCTGATGTTCCTGCTGGCCGAACCCCTGCGCAACGCGGGCCGGTTCACCATGGGCGACGCCTTCGCGCGCCGGATGCCGGGACGCCCCGTGCGCATCGCCGCCTGCCTGGTCACCCTCGCCGCACTGCTGCCGCTGATGCTGGTGCAGCTCGCCGGCGCGGGCCAACTGCTGGCGTTCATCCTGGGGTTCGACGGCGACTCGCTGAAGACCGGGTTCATCATCGGGCTCGGCATGCTGATGATCAGCTACGCGGCCATCGGCGGCATGAAGGGCACCGCGCTCATCCAGATCCTGAAGATGGTCATGCTGCTCGGGTCGGGGGCCGTGGTCGCCGTCCTCGTCATGAACCGGTTCTCCTGGGACCCGGGGGCACTGTTCGACACCGCGGCCCGGCAGAGCGGGGTCGGTCAGGACTTCCTCAACTCGGGCCTGGAGTTCGCGGGCGGGCCGTATCCGCGCCTCGACATGATCACCTCACAGCTCGCGGTCGTCATCGGCGGGGCGTGTCTGCCGCACGTCACCATGCGCATGTACACCGCCTCCAGCGCGCGTCAGGTACGGCGTTCGATGTCCTGGGCGGTGTCGTCGGTGGCCGTGTTCGTCGTCGTCATCACGGTCGTCGGGGTCGGCGCGACGGCGATGATCGGGCGGGAGGTGATCGCGGAGGCGGATCCGCAGGGCAACACGGCGTACCTGCTGGGGTCGCGGGCGGCGTTCGGCCCGGAGGTGTCCACCGGGGAGACGTTTCTCTTCACCGCGGTCACCACGGCCCTCTTCCTCACCCTGCTGGCCTCCGTCGCCGGCATGATCCTCGCCTGCGCCAACTCCCTCGCGCACGACGTGTTCGCGACGCGGGCGCGGCCGGTGCCGGCGCACCGGGAGATCCTGGTGGCCCGTGTCTCGGCGCTGGCGGTCGGCATCCCCACGATCTTCCTCGCGACGCTGATCCAGCACCGCACCCTCCAGCCGCTGGTGATCCTGTCCTTCTGCGTCGGCGCGTCCGCCCTCGCCCCCGCCCTGGTGTTCAGCCTCTTCTGGCGGCGCTACACGCGGATGGGCCTGCTGTGCACACTGATCGGCGGCACGGTGACCGTGCTGGCGCTGATGCCGGGCACGAACCTGGTGTCGGGGTCACCGGTGTCCGCGTTCCCCGCAGCCGACTTCAACTGGCTGCCGTTCACGACGACCGGGCTCATCTCGATCCCGGCGGGCTTCGCCTTCGGCTGGCTGGGGACGATCATCTCCGGGCGCCGGAGGTCGGAGGAGCAGCGGGCGCAGTACGAGGCCGTGGAGGGGTGGATCCTGGCGGGGGCGGTCAGGAGGGGGGACTGAGGCTGTCGTACGGCTGCGGGTGGTTCGTGGTTGCTCGCGCCCCGCGGCGGAGCCGCTGATGTCACGGCCCCGCGCCCCTTGAGCGGGTTCGGTCGAGTTCCTTCAGGGACGCGGGGAACCGCGCGACCAGCCCCCACTCACCCGCAGCCGTACGACGGCCCGACGTCCCCTCACTCCATCGCCGCCCTCCCCGTCAGCGCCGTCAAGCTGCTGCGCACCTGGTCCATCTGCGCCTGTACGTCGTCCCAGCACGCCCGGTGCTCGCGCAGGACCCGTTCCGTCTCCCCGGCGATGCGCTCCTCCTCGGCGCGCGCCGCGGCGAGGATCTCGGCCGCACGCGCGTGTGCCTCCTCCTCGCTCTCCTGCACCGACGCCTCCGCCGCCGCGAACTCCCGTTTCGCCTCCGACAGCGCCTCCTGTGCGCGCGTCACCCGTTCGGCGCCCCGTGCGTCCCCTCCGGCGGCCCGCCTCTCCTCGGCGCGCTCCACCTCGGCCCACCGTTCCGCGTGCTCCTTGGCCTGTTCGGCGAGCATCCCGATGGTGCGCTGCCGTACCTCGCGCAACGCGGCGAGCGCCTCCCCGCGCCCCTCCTTCACCTCGCGCCGGGCGGCGATACGGATCTCGTCGGCCTCGGCGCGGGCGGCGAGCAGCCGGTGCCGGGCGCGTTCCTCGGCCTCGGAGCGCACGGTGTCGGCGTACGCCTGCGCGGCATCCCGTACGGCGCCCGCGTGCGCCCCCGCCTCGTCCGCGATCCGCCGCGCCTCCTGCCGGGCGCGATCCCTGACGGCCGCGGCCTCCTCCTGCCCCAGCTCGAACAGGCGTCGGGCGCCCTCGCCGAGCGACTCGTACGTCTGCGGGGCGAGCTCCGCCACGACCTCCCGCAGCCGGACCGCCTCCTCCGCCATGTCCCGGGCGAGCACGGTGAGCCGCGCGGCGCGTTCCCACGCGGCGTCGCGGTCCCGGGACAGGGCGGCGGCGAACGCGTCGACCTGTTCGGGGCAGTAACCACGCCCCCGTACGGCCACGAACCCCTGGGGCGACACCGGTGCGCTGGTCATCCTGGAACCCTCTCCGCCGAAACAACCCGAACGGACACGAAATGATGATTTCGCGCACATCTTGATGTATCGGACGGAAATGTTCATAACGCGACACTCCGCGGACAGACCGGCGGACAGGCCACGGTCAGCGGGCCCGCACAAGAGGGCCGGACCCGGTCGTACGACCCGGATCCGGCCCTCTCCCGCGCGCGGGGATCAGCGGCTGCGGAGCGTCACAGCAGCCCGTCCCACATCTCCTCCAGCAGCACCGACCACCAGCTCTCCGGCGAACTCAGCGCCGCCGGGTCGAGCGAGGCCAGCTGGGCCTGGAAGTCGACGGTCCAGCGGCCGGCCTGCTCCTGGTTCAGGCCGAAGCGCAGCCGCCACATCCGGCCGAGCAGCGCCAGGCAGCGCTGGAACTCCGGCAGGCCGGTGTTCACGAACTGCGGCGGTACGGGTGCGCCGCCCGGGCCCGACTCCACGGGGACGGCGACGATGTTCGCCGTCCCGTACTGCACACAGATCGCCTTGCCGAAGTCGCTGCCCATGACGAGGTACGAGCCCGCGTCGGAGGCCGGCCGCACGCCTCGTTCGGCGGCGAGTTCCGCCAGTGTCGGCACCGGGCGCCCCGGCTGGGCCTGCGCCCAGAAGAACGGGCCCATGTCCAAGGGCAGTCCCGCCACGACGAGCGAGTGCGCGACGACCGGCGGCACGCCCTGGCGGTCCACCGCGATCTGCTCGAACCGGAAGATGCCCGGACCGAACGCGGCTCCGAGTTCCTGGGCGACGCCCTCCGGGGGGATCGGGGGCGCGGCCTGGACCGGGGGCAGCGGGGCGCGCACCGGTGCCGGGCGGGCGGGGCCGTCCGCCACCTGGTGCAACTCGCCCTGGTGGGCCAGCAGTTGCTGCATGCCCTGCTGACGGCTGGCGTGGTCCGTGCCGTAGGGCGCGATGCTCGTGATCCTGGCCTGCGGCCACTGCTCCCGGATCATCCGCGCGCAGTACGCCCCCGGCAGCTCGCAGGACTCCAACTCGGTGTGCAGCTCCAGCACCTGGTCCGGCGGCACGTTCATGCCGCGCAGCTCGTGGAAGATCTGCCACTCCGGATGCGGCGTCCCCGGCGCGGAACGCCGGATCAGCTGCTGCTCCGACCCGTCCTGCGCGCGGTACCGCAACACGGCCTGATAGCCGGGACCGACGGTGGGCTGCGACTGCTGGGGGTAACCGTAGGCCGGGGCCGGCCCGGAGGGCGAGGGCGGAGGCGGAGGCGGAGGGACGGTGCCGGGGGGTGCGACGGCTCCTACGACTCCTGGAGGCGGGGGCGGGGTTGCGCCGGGCGGGATGGGCTGGGGGGCGCCCGGGGCGGGGGGTGGCGCGGATACGCCGGGGGCGCCGGGAGCGGGGGGTGGCGCGGATACGCCGGGGGCGCCGGGCGGGGATGCGGACAGCACCGTCTCGGCGTGGTGCACGGTCCCGTGCGAACCGCCCGGGACACCGGGGGCGTTGGGCGGCGGGGGCGGACCGGGGGTGCCGGGAGCACCGGGCGCGCCCGAAGTACCCGGAGCACCGGGGAATCGCTGTGTACCGGGCGCACCGGGAGTGCCGGGAGCACCTGGGGCATGGGGGAACGCAGACCCGGGGGTCGCGTTCGGTGCCGCCGGGGCGTTGGGGAACGCCGGACCACCGGACGCGTTCGGAGCCGCGGGGGCATGGGGGAACGCCGGGCCACCGGGTGCTCCAGGCGCACCCGGTCCACCAGGCGTGTTCGGCGCACCCGGCGCGCTCGGAGCACCAGGGAACGCCGGACCGCCAGAGGCGCTCGGAGCACCGGAGGACCCGGGACCGCCGGGGGCGCTCGGGGCACCGGGAGACCCCGGACCGCCGGTGGCGCTCGGAGCACCGGGGAACGCCGGACCACCAGAGGCGCTCGGAGCAGCGGAGGACCCGGGACCGCCGGTGGCGCTCGGGGCACCAGGGAACGCCGGGCCACCGGCCGTGTTCGGAGCCGCCGGGGCCCCAGGAGCCCCCGGACCGCCAGGCGCACCGGGCGAACCCGGCACCCCGGGAGCGCTCGGGAACGCGGCCGGTCCCCCCTGAGCACCGGGGTATCCCTGCGCTCCCGGCGGAGGCGGCGGCGGAGTGGGCCCGTTGCCGGAGCCCGTGCCCGAGGGCCCCTCCATGCCCGGCGCCGACACGAACTGCGTAGGCACGTACCCACCACCCGCAGCGGGCGCCGGCGCGCCGGGCACCCCCGGAGCACCCGGCGGAGGCGGCGGAGTCGAGCCCCCGCCCTGCGCACCACGTCCCGGAGGCGCCAACTTGCTGGTCGCGAGATCGGCGATGTCCCCGGCACTCGGCGCAGGCCCCGGAGCACCAGGACCCCCCGACGGCTGAGCCGCTCCGGCCCCACCCCGGGGCCCCTGCGGATACCCGTACGAAGACCCCTCGGCGGGAGCGGAAGTCACCCCACCAGCCCCCGGCGCACCCGGAGCCGGCGGATATCCATAGTCCTGCCCACTCGGCGCAGGCGAAGCTGTACCGGGCCCGGTGGCACCGGGCGCAGGCGTACCGGGCCCAGGCCCACCGGGCCCACCCGCCCCCTGCGGATACCCGTACGAAGACGCCCTCGAAGGCGCGGGCGGGGCCGACGCCCCAGGTCCAGCCACCGTCTGGGGATAGCCGTACGCCGCCCCACCAGGCCCGGAGCTCACCTCGTCCGAGACCTCCGGCGGAGGCGGAAGCGCGTCCTCGGGGCCGTTGCCCGGTGACGAGAACACCGTGTCGGGCAGCGCCACGGACAGGTCCTCGCCGCCGTTGGTGTCGGTCCCGGTCCACGGGCGGGCCTCGGAAGCCACGCCCCCGCCGCCGGCAGAGGCAGCCCGGTCGCCGGAGCCGGAGTCGACCCCGTTGGTGTCGGTCCCGGTCCACGGGCGGGCCTCGGAAGCCACGCGCGCGCCGTCGGCGGCAGCAGCCCCGTCACCGGAGCCGGAGTCGCCGGCGCCCCCCCGCTCCCCGATCCCCAGCTTGTCCGCCGCGTCCTGCAACCACTCCGGCGGCGTCAGCAGGAACGACGTCTGGTTCAGGTCGACCCGGGCCGGCGGCGTCGGCGCCGCGTCCTCCGGCCCGGCGTCCCGGCCGTACTCCTCCTCGTAGCGCCGGATCAGTTCGCCCACCGGCAGCGCGGGCCACAGCGTGGCCTCCCCGCTGTCCCGGGCGATCACCAGCCGCTGGGCGCCGCCGTCGGAGCGCGGGCCGTCCGCCCGGTCCTCGGCCCACACCACGAACCCGAGGTCGAACTCCCGCACCCGCACCTCACGGTGCTGATACGCCGGCACGTCCCCGTTGATCCACTCTTCCGCGCGCTCCTGCGCCTGCGCGAACGTCACCATCGCTGAAGCTCACTCCCCCGACACGGAAGAAGACACCGGAACGGACCGCGCGAAGCCGCCGTCCACCATCAGGTTCGCCACCGTCTCCAACTCCGGTGGATTCCCGGCCAGTCGGGACAGGAACACGTCGAAGTCCGCACCGCACGGCAGCAGCAGCCGCCGTACCCGCTCGGCCGGCGGCAGCGAGGGATCGGCGTCGCGGGCGTCGTCGTAGGCGCAGAACCAGACCGAACCGATCTCCTCGCCCTTCACCTTCACGGCCAGCAGTCCGCCCTGGACGAAGCCGACGCCGAGGTAGTCCTTGGTGAGGTGGTCGCGCAGGCACTTGTTGACGTAGACGAGGTCGTTGACCGCCGCCTCGTCCCGCACGGTGAAGAACGGCTGGTCCACCAGCAGCCCCAACTCCGCGTCCAGCGCCGCCCCCACCGGCGCGGACCCGCCCGCCGCCTTCAGGAACGACCGGTACGCGCCCGGCAGCCGGTAGCCGAGGTCCTCCTCGACCCCCAGCACCTGCGACTCGGTCACCGCCACCGACGACTTCGGCAGCCCGAAGTGCGCCGGACGGGTCTCCTGGAGCGGCCGGGTCCCGCGCTTGTTCTGGTCGACGCGCGTCGTCGCGATCCCGCCGTGGTGCCGCAGCAGCGCCTTCACCTCGACCGGGACCAGTTCGAGCCGGCGCGAGCCCACCACGTGGTGCCAGGTCCAGCCGTGCGGTGTCGCCACCGCCGGCACGGTGTCCCACAGGTCGTGACCGGTCGCCGCGAGCGCCGCGTTCGCCGACACGTAGTCCGTCAGCCGCAGTTCGTCGACCCCGAAGCCCTCCGGCGGCTCGGCGATCTCGGCGGCGGCGCGCGCGTAGGGCGAGAAGTCGGGGTAGCCGCGCTCGTCCACCCGTACCCCTCTGGGATGACGCGCGGCCCGGACCGGATCCGGGAAATGCACGACCTGCCCGGCATAGGCCGCGTTCGGCGGCGCGGCTTTCTGCCCGAGCCGACCTGTCGTCATCGCTGAAGCCCCCTGCGGCGCTCTGGTACGGCCCGCGGCGGCCCCCGTCCACAAGGCGGGGCCGTCACGCACCGTATCGACTGTCTCGTCCGTCTCCACGCGTCAACCGCGTGCATCGCGGCGACCACTTGGATCGCGGTGCGAACAGCCTATGCGGTACGACGACACCGGTCACCGGGCACCGGTCAGCCCTCCTCCGCTTCCGTGACCAGCCGTCACCCCGTCGTGACAGCGCGGTCGAACCCGGGCGTGTCGTACCGCCCCAGCTTCCGCACCAGCCCCGCCGTTTGGCAGTCTGTGACGTCCGGGGGGATGCTCGGGAGGGGATGACGATCATGAACACGACGCAGACGGGACCGCACACAGGGCCGCACCACGGCGCCCCGGCCGGCACGAACGGCCATCCGCACACGGGCCTCGGCGGCGATCCCCGCATCGGCTGGAGCAGCGCCGAGAGACCGCACGCGCCCGCCCTCCACCACCGCCGCGACGGCATACTGCCCACCGTCGCCGCCGCCCTCTCCGTCCGCGGCGCCACGCTCACCTCGACGGCCGCGCGCGGCGACGAGGCGCCGCAACTCCACCCGCTCGTCCAGGACTTCCTCGACACCCTCGGCAGCGACCGGCGCGACCGCTTCACCGGCCGCTGTGCCGAGACCATGCTCATATCCCGGCACCTCGCCGCCGCCGACGCCGCCCGCGGCAAGCGCGCCGCGCGCAAGCCCATGACCAACGGCGAGGCCCGCCGCGCCCTGAAGCAGGCCAAGCTCACGGCCCGCCGCATCCGGGAGGACGGCGACCCGCTGCACGGCAGCTTCGCCGCCCCCTGCCGCGCCTGCACGGCCCTGAGCGCCCACTTCGGCGTACGCATCGTCGACCCGACGACGGACGGCGACTGACACCCCACCCCCCACCGCACGACCCGTACACCCGCACGACACCACCCCGCCCGCCCGCGCACCCCGCACGACACCACCCCGCAAGCCCCCGACCCGCGAAAGCCCACAGCGACACCCCACAAGCCGCCACCCCCCGCTCACCGCACAACGGCGCCCCGCTCCACCCCGGCGCCCCTCCATGACCTCGACGAACGCGAAGGGCAGATGCACCCCGACCGCACCAACAGCACCCGCTTCCCCGTCCCTGTGGACACCGTCCTGCGTGCCGCCGGCTGGCTGCCCGGGCGCTGGGACATAAAGCAGGCCGAGATCTGGGCCGACACCCTGCGCGAGCACACCTCACCGGCCGGACACCGGCATGCCGTGTTCCCCGCCGCGGTCGAGGCCTGGGCGGAGTTCGGCGGGCTGCGCCTGGCCCCCACCGGCCCCGGCCGGCAGGTCGCCCCCGCCCACCTCCACCTCGACCCGCTGCACGGCCTCCACATGGCCCGCACCCTCGCCGACCTGGGCCGCGCGCTGGACACCGAGGTCTGCCCTCTCGGCGCCGAGACCGACACCCAGGCACTGCTGGCCATCGACACCGAGGGCCGGGTCTACGCCCTCGACCACACCGGCGACTGGTACCTCGGCCCGGACATCGACCAGGCCCTGGCCGGCCTCCTCGCCGGCATCGAACCGGCCCGCCTCACCGCGAGCTGACCCGCACGGGGGCCTACAGACCGACCCGCACCGGGGCGTACGGACCGACCCCCGCCCGGGCCTACAAGCCGACCCCCGCCCGGGCCCACGGACTGACCCCCACCGGGGCCTACGGGCCGCCCCCCACCGGCGCCTACCGCCGCCCCCCACCGGGCCCTACGCCGCCGGAATCACCGCCGACACCCGGAAACCCCCCGCGTCCGTCGGCCCCGACACGAACACCCCGCCCAGCGCGGAGACACGTTCCTTCATCCCCACCAGGCCGTTGCCGCCCGAGGGCAGACGGGCCGAGGCCGGTGACGGGACCTCCGGCGGCGGTTCGTTCTCCACCTGCATCGCGATCTCCGACACCCGGTGCGCGAGACGTACGTGCGTCTTCGCGCCCGCCGCGTGCTTGTGGACGTTCGTCAACGCCTCCTGCACCACCCGGAACGCCGTCTGCTCGATCTCCGCGGCGTACGACCGCACCTCCCCCTCGACGGACAGGTCCACGACCATCCCGGCCGCCGCCGACTGCCCGACCAGCGCGTCCAGGTCGTCCAGACACGGCCCGTCGGCCTCCTCCACGACCCCCGTGGCCGCGGCCGCCGCCGCCACGCCCACCGCGATCAGCGGCACCGCGCTGCGCTCGCGCCGGCCGAAGCCGTCCCCGCTGCGCAGCACCCCGAGCATCTCCCGGAGCTCGGTGAGCGCCTGGCGCCCCATGTCCCCCACCAGCGCCGCGTTCTTGACGGCCTTCTCAGGGTCCTTGCGGGCAACGGCCTGGAGGGCGGCGGCATGCACGACCATCAGGCTCACCCGGTGCGCCACGACGTCGTGCATCTCCCGGGCGATCCGGGTCCGTTCCTCGTTCCGCGCCCACTCCGCGCGCTCCTCGGCCCGCTCGGCCAGCAGCTGGAGCTCCCGCTCCAGGCTGTCGGCCCGCTCGCGCAGACTCTCCATGAGCCGGCGCCGCGCGCCCACGTACAGACCGAGCAGCAGCGGCGGCGCGGTCATCCCGATCGCGGTGGTGATCGACGCGAAGGGGACGAACCAGTCCCCCAGGTCCAGTTCGCCGTGCGCCATGTCCTGGCGCACCCGCACGAACATCACGATCAGCATGCCGACCAGGGACATCCCGGCCAGCGAGCCGATGATCCGGCGCGGCAGCTCGGAGGCGGCGAGGGTGTAGAGGCCGACGATGCCCATCAGATAGCCCATCTGGGCGGGCGTGATCGCGATGCTCACCAGCACCACGGCGATCGGCCACTTCCGCCGGAAGACAAGGACCGATCCGGCCAGCACCCCGAACACGATCCCCGCGGCCATCGGGATCCCGGCGTCCTTCGCGAACCGGATCCCCTCGAACGCGCACTCCACCGCGGACGCCACCGCCAGACCGGCGTCCAGTACCGCACTTCGCCACCGCACCCACCACCACGGCCCCTGCTGAGCCGTGGTGGAGTCTTCCCCCGTCGTGGTCATGCCTCCAGCCTACGGGCGCCACGTGCCGGATTTCCGGTGACTTTCGGCGACTGGTTCACACCACTTGGAGTGACCGGTCGACCACGCGGCCGACCGGCAGGGGCTGCGGAAACAGGTGGTGCGTGCGCGAGCGCGCCGATCTACACCGTCGCGTCGAGGGCCGGTGGTACGGCATAGTAGGAGGCGCCACTCGGCCACCCGACTAATTGTCCGGTCCGGCCAAGTTTGATCCCCCGTGGTGTAATTGGCAGCACCGTGGCTTTTGGTGCCATTTGTCCGGGTTCGAGTCCTGGCGGGGGAGCCGCCGCACGTACGGGCCCTGACAGCACTGTCAGGGCCCGCTCTCATGTCCCATAAGAAACGCCCCGGTATCCTGCGGATGTCACCCCACCCCCTCCACAGCCGAAGGGCATCCCGTGAGCGCCATTCGCCCGGCAGCCGTCGTCGTTCTCGCAGCGGGTGAGGGCACCCGTATGAAGTCGGCCACACCCAAGGTCCTGCACGAGCTGTGCGGTCGCAGTCTCGTGGGTCATGTGCTCGCCGCGGCGCGTGAGTTGGACCCCGAGAACCTCGTCGTGGTGGTGGGGCACGCGCGCGAGAAGGTCGTCGCTCATCTCGCCGACACCGACGCCGACGTACGAACCGCCGTGCAGGCGCAGCAGAACGGCACCGGGCACGCCGTACGGATGGCCCTGGAGGAGCTGGGGGGCTCCGTCGACGGGACCGTCGTCGTGGTGTGCGGGGACACCCCGCTGCTGACCGGCGAGACCCTCAACACCCTTGCCGCCACGCACTCCTCGGACGGCAACGCGGTCACCGTGCTGAGCGCCGAGGTGCCGGACGCGACGGGGTACGGGCGGATCGTGCGGGACCCCGCCTCCGGTGCCGTGACCGCGATCGTCGAGCACAAGGACGCCTCCGAGGCGCAGCGGGCCGTCCGGGAGATCAACTCCGGGGTGTTCGCCTTCGACGGGCAGCTGCTCGCCGACGCGCTCGGCAAGGTCCGCACCGACAACTCGCAGGGCGAGGAGTACCTGACGGACGTCCTCGGCATCCTCCGTGAGGCCGGCCACCGGGTCGGCGCCGCCGTCGCCGCCGACCACCGCGAGATCGCCGGGATCAACAACCGGGTGCAGCTCTCCGAGGCCCGGCGCATCCTCAACGACCGGCTGCTGACCCACGCGATGCTCTCCGGCGTCACCGTGATCGACCCGGCCACCACCTGGGTCGACGTGACCGTCACCTTCGGCCAGGACGCCGTCGTCCACCCCGGCACCCAGCTGCACGGCTCCACCCACGTCGGTGAGGGCGCCGAGGTGGGGCCCAACAGCCGGCTCACGGACACGCACGTCGGGGCGGGGGCGCGCGTGGACAACACCGTCGCCTTCAGCTCCCGCATCGGCGACCAGGCGTCCGTCGGGCCGTTCGCCTATCTGCGTCCCGGCACCCGGCTGGGCGCCAAGGGCAAGATCGGGACGTACGTCGAGACGAAGAACGCGCAGATCGGTGAGGGCAGCAAGGTGCCGCACCTGTCCTACGTCGGTGACGCCACCATCGGTGAGTACAGCAATATCGGTGCCGCCAGCGTCTTCGTGAACTACGACGGACAGGACAAACACCACACCACCGTCGGGTCGCACTGCCGCACGGGTTCCGACAACATGTTTGTGGCTCCTGTCACGGTCGGGGACGGCGCGTACACCGCGGCGGGGTCCGTGATCACGAAGGACGTGCCGCCCGGTTCACTGGCCGTGGCCCGTGGCCAGCAGCGGAATATCGAGGGCTGGGTGGCCCGAAAGCGCCCGGGGAGCGCGGCGGCGAAGGCCGCCGAAGCGGCCTCTGGCCAGCATGAGCGCGAGAGCTGACCGGAAACAGGTGCGCCAAAGTCGTCGTACCGTGATAAGTGCACACCCCGCTGTAGACACCTCTGAGGAGACAGCTGTGACCGGGATCAAGACGACCGGCGAGAAGAAGATGATGTTCTTCTCCGGCCGCGCCCACCCCGAGCTTGCCGAGGAGGTCGCCGAGCAGCTGGGTGTCGGGGTCGTCCCGACCAAGGCCTTCGACTTCGCGAACGGCGAGATCTACGTCCGCTACCAGGAATCGGCGCGCGGCGCGGACTGCTTCGTGATCCAGAGCCACACGGCTCCGATCAACCAGTGGATCATGGAGCAGCTGATCATGATCGACGCCCTGAAGCGCGCGTCGGCCCGCTCCATCACCGTGATCGTGCCGTTCTACGGCTATGCGCGCCAGGACAAGAAGCACCGCGGCCGTGAGCCGATCTCGGCGCGGCTGATCGCGGACCTGATGAAGACGGCCGGCGCCGACCGCATCCTGACCGTCGATCTGCACACCGACCAGATCCAGGGCTTCTTCGACGGCCCCGTGGACCACCTGTTCGCGCTGCCGTTGCTGGCGGACTACGTGGGCCGGAAGGTCGACCGGGCCAAGCTCACGGTGGTCTCGCCGGACGCCGGCCGGGTACGGGTCGCGGACCGCTGGTGCGACCGGCTGGGCGCGCCGCTGGCGATCGTGCACAAGCGGCGCGACAAGGACGTGGCGAACCAGGTGACCGTCCACGAGGTCGTGGGTGAGGTCAAGGGCCGCGTGTGCGTCCTGGTCGACGACATGATCGACACCGGTGGCACCATCTGCGCCGCCGCGGACGCGCTGTTCGCGCACGGCGCGGAGGACGTCATCGTGACGGCCACCCACGGTGTGCTGTCCGGCCCGGCCGCGGACCGGCTGAAGAACTCCCGGGTGAGCGAGTTCGTGTTCACCAACACCCTGCCGACGCCGGGCGAGCTCTCCCGCGACCTGGACAAGATCAAGGTGCTGTCGATCGCGCCGACGATCGCGAGCGCGGTGCGCGAGGTGTTCGAGGACGGGTCGGTGACGAGCCTGTTCGACGAGCAGTGACAGCGCATGTGAAGCCGTAAAAACGCTTCTGCATGATCGATTTTTCTGCGGCCTTCCTGGCCGAGTAGACTGCCCCAGTTGCTCGGCGAGGGAGGCCGTATCCATGGATACGGCGATCCGTTATCGACGCGCTCTTCGTAGCAGGCCGTTCGTGGCCGGGTGACCACGTCCGTCGCTATTTCTACGAGGAGTGATCCGCATGTCCGAGGTCAAGATCTCCGCCGAGACCCGTTCCGAGTTCGGCAAGGGCGCCGCCCGCCGCATCCGCCGTGACTCCAAGGTCCCCGGCGTTCTCTACGGCCACGGTGGCGACCCCGTCCACCTGACCCTCCCGGGCCACGACCTGCTGCTCGCGCTGCGCACGCCGAACGTCCTGATCTCCCTGGACATCGACGGCAAGACCAACGAGCTGGCGATCCCGAAGTCCGTGCAGCGCGACCCGATCAAGGGCTTCCTGGAGCACGTCGACCTGCTGATCGTCAAGCGCGGCGAGAAGGTCACGGTCGAGATCCCGGTCCACACCGAGGGCGAGCTGGCCCCCGGCGGCAACCTGCTCGAGCACGTCCTGAACGCCCTGCCGGTCGAGGCCGAGGCCACCCACATCCCCGAGTCGGTCACCGTGTCCGTCGAGGGCCTGGAGGCCGGCGCCTCCGTCCTCGCCAAGGACATCAAGCTCCCGAACGGCACCACGCTGGCCGTCGAGGAGGACGCGGTCGTCCTCCAGGTGCTGGCCGCGCAGGCCGAGGAGTCCGAGGGCGAAGAGGCCGAGGGCGACGAGGCCGCCGAGGCCTGAGCCCGAGCGCTCGCCGTATAAGCTCCAGCCGCTGCTCCCTCAGGGGGGCGGCGGCTGTTGCACGTGAGGAGACATGGACGTGACCACCCCTGCCAGCGAGCCCTGGCTGATCGTGGGCCTCGGCAACCCGGGACCCGAGTACGCCGCCAACCGGCACAACGTCGGCTTCATGGTGGCCGATCTGCTGGCCGAGCGGATCGGGGGCCGGTTCAAGCGGGCCGGGAAGGCGCAGGCGCAGGTCGTCGAGGGCCGGATCGGACCGCCCGGGCCGGCGAACCGGCGGGTGATCCTGGCGAAGCCGATGTCGTTCATGAACCTGTCCGGCGGGCCGGTGAACGCGCTCAAGGACTTCTACAAGGTGCCGGTCGCCAACATCGTGGCGATCCACGACGAGCTCGACATCGACTACGGCGTCCTGCGGCTCAAGCTCGGCGGCGGGGACAACGGCCACAACGGACTGAAGTCGATGACGAAGGCGTTCGGCGCGGACTACCACCGGGTGCGGTTCGGGATCGGGCGCCCGCCGGGCCGGATGCAGGTGGCGGACTTCGTGCTGAAGGACTTCTCGTCCAGCGAGCGCAAGGAGCTGGACTACTTCGTGGACCGGGCCGCCGACGCGGTGGAGGCGCTGGTGACCGAGGGGTTGGAACGGGCGCAGAGCACGTACAACTCCTAGCCCCACCTGGCCCGCATTGACTTCCGGTGATCCCATGGCCAATGATCCCGGCCATGCCTGCCGTCGCCGCCACCTCCCACCGAGCCGCCCGCCGGACCTCCACCGCCGCCCTGCGGTTCGGCCGGCTCGCGTCGACGGGCACGGTCGTGGTGGTGATCCTGATCGCCGGGGTGTGGGCGTCCTGGGGCAGTGCGCAGTACGTGATGCTCACCAAGGGGCGCGAGCGCGGCACGATCGAGGTGGCGCGCTGCGCGGAGGACGTGTGCAGCGGGCCGTACACGCCGTTGTCGCACGGGTCCGTGGCGCGGGAGCGGGTCGACATCGAGAAGACGGTGGCGGTGCGCAAGGGCCGGACCTACGAGGTCGTGGTGAAGCCCGGCAGCGACGAGGTCGTACGGTCCGGACCGGCCGGAGTGCTCTATTCCTGGGTGCCGATGGGCGGGGCCCTGCTGCTCGCGTCGGTGGTCGTGGCGGGCGGCCTGCGCCGGACCCGGTTCGCATGGGTGCTGGCGGGCTCCGGGATCGCACTGCTCACGGCTGCTTTCGCAACGGTCTGAGAGGGTTCGCGGCTCCCTTTCTGTGGAGGAGTTGAGTGTTGCCTGTTCGTGATTGACCAGAGGTCAGTCACAGCAGCAAGCTGAGCCGCCCCCTCCACATCTTCCCGTTCACTCTCGAAGATGGATGACTGCCCCATGCGTACCCTCAGCCGCGCCGGCGTCCTGTCCGCCGTCGCCACGGCGGCCTTCCTCGTCGCTCCGGCCGCCCACGCCACCCCGCCCGGCGACAACGGCACCGTGAAGATCCACGACGCCACCACCGGCGAAGAGCTCCGCAAGAACGAGCCGCACGTGTGCACCTTCTACCTCGACGCCTTCGGCTTCGACGCCGCCCAGGAGGTCGACTGGCACATCGAGGCCTGGGCGCCCACGGCCCACGTCAAGGGCAAGACCGTGAAGTCCGGCGCGATCACGCTGGACTCCGCCGGCCACGGCCGTACGGACGACCTGTCCCTGCCGGACGGGCACTACAAGCTGTTCTGGACCTTCGAGGGCCAGAACTCCGCGGCCGCCAAGCACAAGGTGTTCTGGACGGACTGCGAGGACGAGCAGGGCGGTGGCGGCGGTACGGCCACGCCCACCGGGTCGGCCACCGCCACCCCGTCCGCCTCGGCCACCGTCGAGCCCGGCTCCGGGCCCAGCGGCGAGCCCAGCGAGTCCACCGAGGCCGGAGCCTCCGCGTCGGCCTCCTCCTCCGCCTCCGCGCAGGGTTCCACCGGTGACCTCGCCGAGACCGGCAACAGCGCTCCCGTGGGCCTGCTCGCGGGGGTCTCCGCGGCGCTGGTGGCGGCGGGCGGTTACCTCGTCGTCAGGCGGCGCCGGGCCTGACGTACCGGAGAAAAGGCGGTGCCCCCGGGAC
>NZ_JBHUXV010000139.1:0-21753 GCF_042669125.1 Streptomyces sp. NPDC057253
ACGTGGCGCCGCCGCGAAGCTCCAAGCCGCACAACGGGCACTCTCCCGTTTCCCTCGCGCCCGCCGCGACAAGCGCACCGGCAACCACCAGCGGGCCGTTGAGAAGGTCGCCGACCTGCACCGCAAGGTCCGGCGTCAGCGCCTGGACCACGCCCATAAGACCGCGCTTGGCCTCGTGCGAAAACACGACTTCATCGCGCACGAAGACCTCAAGATCCGCAACATGGTCAAGGCTCCCGCGCCGAAGCCCAACCCAGACCAGCCTGGCGGCTTCCTGCCGAACGGTGCTGCCGCGAAGGCCGGGCTGAACCACTCGATCTCGGATGCCGGATGGGGGGTGTTCCTGACGATCCTGCACGCCAAGGCTGAAAGCGCCGGACGGGAAGTGATCGCCGTGGACCCCCGCTACACCTCCCGGACCTGCCCCGCATGCGGGCACGTCGACAAGGAGAACCGGCCCACCCAGGAGAAGTTCCACTGCGTCTGGTGCGGCCACCGGGCGCACGCGGACAAGGTGGGCGCCCTGAACGTTCTCCTGGCAGCCCTGGCAACAGCGCTTCGAGGAGCAGGGCTACCCCACCTTCGCGCCCGACTGGCCGGGTGACGCAAGCACCGTCGCTGCAACACGTGCCGCCCCCGGGAGGGTCCTGGATGTCGGCGTCGACGCCGTCACCGACTCCTACGCGCAGGTCGTCGAGAACCTCCCCGACGCCCCGATCGTGGTCGGCCACTCCTTCGGGGGTCTGATCGCGCAGAAGTTGCTGGAACGCGGTCTGGCCGCCGGTGCCGTGTGCATCTCACCCGCTCCGATCAAGGGCGTCCGGGCCGTGCCGTTGAGTCTGCTGCGCTCCAGCTTTCCGGTGCTCAAAAGCCCCGCAAACAAGCAGAAGGCCGTCTCGCTGACGGAGCGCCAGTTCGCCTACTCGTTCGGCAACGCGATCCCGTCGGAGGAGTCCGAGGAGCTGTACCGCGACCTCACGATCCCGTCCCCAGGACGTCCCCTCTTCGAGGCCTCCACCGCGAACTTCCGAAGGAACTCGCCGACCGCGGTCGACACGCGGCGTGGCGATCGAGGGCCCTTGCTGCTGATCGCCGCCGGCAAGGACCACACCGTGCCGGCCGTCGTCGTCCGAGGAACACACCGGCTGTACGCTCGCGGCGGCGCACCGGCCGAGCTCCGCACCTACGAAGACCGCGGCCACAGCGCTCCGTTCGACCACGGCTGGCGCGATCTCGCCGATGACACGCTCACCTGGCTCGACGGTCACGGCCTGAAGCCATGACGCCGTGACGAACGGCCGACTGGACGCGAAGGTCGCAGCCAGGGGTGCCACGACAATTCCACGAACGGCAGGGTCCCGTCGCTCGCCGTCCGGGGAAGGGGCAAGCCGACCTCGGACCCGACGGAGCGCCGGCTTTCGCCACTGACCGCACGCACGCCGAGGTCCACATGCTGCCCGACGGCCACGCCCCGCCGGCCATCGCGCTCGACGAGGCCGTGCCTTCATCCGGGTCCCCGCCCCCTCGACGCGGTTCACAGATCGGTCACTGGCCGTCCACCGCTCCTCTCTAGCGTGGTGAGCGGTCGCAGGGGGCTCCCCCCGAGGAGCAATCGACATCTCGTGTACGCGCCTGAGAGCGCGTTCCCCATACCGCCAACGGCGTTTCGTCAGAGGAGAAACCATGTCCAACACGCCTACCGTCGTCCTGGTCCACGGAGCCTTCGCCGACGCTTCCAGCTACTCCCGCGTCGTCACGGAACTGCTCGCCGACGGCATCCGGGTGCTGGTTCCACCGGTGCCCAACCGCGGTCTCGCCGGCGACGCGGCGTACATCGCTTCCGTCGTCCGGCAGATCGAGGGACCCGTCCTTCTTGTAGGGCACTCCTACGGCGGCGCGGTGATCACCGTCGCCGGCCGTGAGGACAACGTGGTGGGACTGGTGTACCTGGCCGCCTATGTCCTTGACGAGGGTGAGAGCCTCGGGGAACTGCAGGGCCGTTTCCCCGACTCACCTCTCGCCGGGGCCCTGGTCTTCAAGCCCTTCCCCGTCGAGGGCTCCGACGAGCCGGGTACCGATGTCTCGGTGGACATCTCCGCTTTCCCGGAGATCTTCGCCGCCGACGTGGATGGGGCCCTCACTCGCGTCCTGGCCGTCTCCCAGCGACCGCTCGCCGCTGTCGCCTTCGGCGAGCCGGCCCGCACGGCCGCCTGGAAGGACCGGCCCTCCTGGGGAATCGTTGCCTCCTCCGACAAGGCCATCAACCCCGAGGTCCAGCGGTTCGGCTACGAGCGAGCCCAGGCAAAGGTCACTGAGGTCAACTCCTCGCACCTGGTGATGCACGCCCACCCGGCGCAGGTCGTCAGCGTGATCCGCGAGGCCCTCGCCAATGTGACCGCGTAGCAACGCAGTCACCCGACCAAGCGGATCATCGTCGGGAAGTGATGGCGTCACTTCCCGGTCCGGGTCGGGAAGTGACGGCATCACGTCAGGCCGTACCCACCATGCGGACTCACGACGTCATCGCATGGCCACGCTGGTCCGACGCTGACACCGGAAGCTCGATGAGGCCATCCACCCGGTCTGTGGACGATGACGCGGCAGCCTGAAACACGCGGTAGCGCGTCGGGACGACCCAGTCCCGACGCCCCGAACGCGCGGCACAAGCGTCCACTCGGCCGCCGCCCCGTCAGTCGGTCGTTGTCGGGAGCGACGCTTGGAGCAGCATCGCCCCCCGCTCCCCTCCGATTCTGAGACGGGAACGCGCGACCGGACAGATCGCTTCGAACGATGCTGTCCTCGCCGAGCAGGGACGCGAACCAGCGGCCCGCGGCGTCGCGGGACACGCTCACCGTGGTCGGCTCCACACCCTCGGGCAGCGGGCGCGACCAGCGGACGTCCAAAGGCTGCGCCATCTTGCCTAGCGTGAGATGTCCGTCGCGCCAGGTGAAGGCGCTGCGGGTGTACTCGGCAGACGCCCGCGACTTCTTACGGCTCCTGTAGCGCGGATACTTGGCGCGCTTGGCGAAGAAGTGGGCGAACGCCGCCTGAAGGTGGCGCAGCGCCTGCTGGAGCGGGACGGAGGACACCTCGCTCAGGAAGGCCTCTGCTCGTCCGTGCGGTAAAAGGGGTACCTGAACGCCCGCTCAACCTGCTCCGCCGTATCTCACAACCTGTCAGCTCCCGTGTGAACGGCGGGTGTTGGCTGGTGGGCCGGCGGGCGCCGGTCCGCCCTGGCGGCGAACCGGCATCTCCTGCCCTGTTCCGCAGGAACTACGCTTCCTCCCCGGCCTGAAGACCGGCGTATCCACGAAGGAAGACTCCAACGAGGCGACGCACGTGGTGATCGCACACCCGAGCTCTTCAAACGTCGCAGGCTACGCCGCAAGCGGCACCTGGGACGCCCATGGACGGCGGCGCCGACGTGCCGGTCACGCTCACCCCTCCGCATCCCCCAACAAGCCGCGCTCCTGCGCCAGTAGGGCTATCTGGAACCGGGTCCGTGCGCCCAACTGTCTGCCCAGATCGCTGATATGGGTCTGCACGGTCCGGCGGCTGAGTCGCAAGGCGCGTGCGATGGCGTCGTCCTTCATGCCGACGGACATGAGGCGAAGGATGTCCCGCGTCCGACTGTGCAGAGCGCCCTCTTGCCTTTCGGGGCTTGGGGTGTGCGAAGCGGGGCTGCTTTCCAGTGAGAGGGGTACCGCGCGCTCCCATACGCTTTCGAAGAGGGCGGTCAGTACTTCGAGCAGTGTTGAGGAGTGCACCACCAGTGAGCCTGCGGCGGGATCGTCTTTGCGGAGCGGCATGATCGCCGCAATGCGGTCAAAGATGACCAGTTTCATGGGAATTCCGGGCAGTAGCCGCAGCTCCCCTTCCGTGGGGGCGCCCCCGAGAGCTGTTTGCAGGCATCCGTCGTCGGCCATTCCGTCGCTGTCGTACACAGACCGGAGCCGCACACCCGGGCGCACGATGGAACCCGCAGCGGTGGACGTGTCGGTCGGTGTGATCCGCCGGGTCACATACGGCGGTCTCGCGAAGTGCAGCACCTCGTGCCGACTGCTCCTGAGAAGGTGCGTGTAGCGGGCGCCGACCTGTTCATCGCTCTCGACGACCTCGAAGAGATCGGAGGCGATCTGCCGTCCGGGGGTCGTGCGATAGACCTCGTCGAGCTGTTCCGCGTACAGCTCCGCTCTGGCCAACTCCTGTCGTTTACGGGCCAGAAGGGCACCCAGCGAGGAGCGGGGCGGGCCGGCGCTCCAGCGTGTGGGCTGTCCCGCGATGCGTACGGCCAGGAGTTCGGCCTCCAGGGACCGTAACGCGGTCCGGGCCGCGGCGGCTGAGACGCCGGTTTCTGCCGCAACCGCGTCCTCGTCAGCGCCCGGATGGCTGACCAGGTACTCCAGTGCCTGCCGGGCGAGGGGGCCCAGACCGGTGCCTGCCCACAACGCGTCTGAGGAGGACACGTCCATCAGCGACTCCTCGGAAGATCGGAACGAGATGCATGCCGATGCTACGCAAGTGCGCAACTGCGCGCGTTCGCAGGCGATGGATCTTGTTGGGCCGGGCTGCCGAGGCCAGGATGATCAGAGGTCACTGGCGCGGTGACCTCTGTTTCGACGACGTGTCCGGCCCGCCAACCGCAGCGACCGCCCCGGGGTTTGCACCCCGATTTCCGGCAGCCTGTAATCGACGAAGAGCAATTGCCGTTGAATAGGCCCTCGCATTTCTTGAGCGATGGGCCCCCTTGGCATGGGAATTCTTTTCCGACTCCGACCTGACCTCCTTTCGCACAGCGAATCCTTTCGACATGCACATGTAACACATAGGCTATTGTCAAATCCCCTTCGCGGTACGCCAATTGATTGCGGCGAATGTGAACCACCGTCATTCGCCGTCGACCGGGGTCATGTGCAAGCCGACCCCTGCAAAGCGAACCGAGGAGTAACATTTTGCGCACCTCACCGAGAACCGGTTCGGCTTTACGCCGAAGAGCCGCTGCCTGTCTGACCGTGCTCAGCGCCGCCGCAATGACGTTCCTGGGCATACAGATCCCGGCCCACGCGGTGGCGCCGGCCGCTTCATCCGCTTCATCCGCTTCATCGGTCAAGAAGAAGGCCGCCCTCGAACCCTCCTGCTCCACCCCCAAGAAGGGCGAGGCCGCATGCTTCGCCCTGCGCCGCACCGACACCACGGCCCTCAATGGCCTGTTGCCCGCCTCAGCGACCCCCAGCGGCTACGGCGCAGCCGACCTGCAGAGCGCCTACAGCCTTCCGGCCGACGGCGGCGCGGGCCAGACGATCGCGATCGTCGACGCCTATGACGACCCCACCGCCGAAGCCGACCTGGCCGTCTACCGCGAGCAGTACGGGCTGCCCGCCTGCACCACGGCGAACGGCTGCTTCAAGAAGGTCGACCAGCGCGGCGGCACCGACTACCCCGCGCCCGACGCAGGCTGGGCCGGCGAGATCTCCCTCGATCTGGACATGGTCTCCGCGGCCGCGCCGAACGCGCACATCCTGCTCGTCGAGGCGGACCAGCCGAGCTTCGAGGACCTCGGGGCGGCCGTCGACCAGGCCGTCGCACTCGGCGCCAAATACGTCTCCAACTCCTACGGCACCAACTACAGCAGCACCCCGGGCAGCGGCGAACTGCCGGACGAGACGACGTACGACGCCCATTACAACCACCCGGGTGTCGCCGTGGTCGCCTCCTCGGGCGACAGCGACTACGGGGTGGCCTACCCCGCCGTCTCCCCCTACGTGACCTCCATCGGCGGCACCTCACTGGTCCGGGACTCCGGCAGCGCACGCGGCTGGTCCGAGTCGGTCTGGAACCGCGACGGCTTCGGCCCGGGATCCGGCTGCTCCCTCTACGAGCCCAAGCCGGCCTTCCAGACGGACACCGGATGCGACAAGCGCACCGTCGCCGACGTCTCCGCCGTGGCCGACCCGGCCACCGGCGTCGCGGTCTACCAGACCTACGGCGGTGGCGGCTGGCAGGTGTACGGCGGCACCAGCGCCTCCTCCCCCATCATCGCCGGCGCGTACGCGGCCGCCGGAACCCCTGTCGCGGGCACGTACCCCAACTCCTACCCGTACGCCTCCGAGACCGGTCTCAATGACGTGACCACCGGCAACAACGGCACCTGCAGCCCCGCGTATCTGTGCACCGCCGGTGCCGGCTACGACGGCCCGACCGGCCTGGGTACACCCGACGGGCTGGCCGCGTTCCGAAGCGGCCCGCACGGCAAGCTCTCCGGCACCGTCACCGACGCCACTACCGGCAAGCCGGTGGCCGGAGCCACCGTCTCCACCCAGGGCGGCGGCACCGCGCACACCGCTGCCGACGGGACCTACTCGCTCGTGCTGCCGGTCGGCAGCTACGACATCAGCGTCGAAGCGTACGGCTACACCACCGGTACCGCCTCCGGCGTGTCCCTCGGAGACGGCGACGCGCTCACGAAGAACTTCGCCCTCACCCCGGTCCCGACCCGGACGGTCTCCGGCAAGGTCACCGACGGCTCCGGCCACGGCTGGCCGCTCTACGCCAAGATCACCGCGGACGGCGTCCCCGGCGGCCCGGTGTGGACCGACCCGCTCACCGGCGCCTTCGACATGAAGCTGCCCCAGGGCCACGACTACACCCTGCACGTGGCCGGCGCCTTCCCCGGCTACACGTCGCCCACCAAGAAGATCACCGTCGCGGACTCCGACGAGAGTCTGAACATCGCGGTTCCGGTCGACCCGTGGGCGGCCAGCGTGCCCGCCGGCTACTCGGTACGGGACGAAGGCACCACCGAGCCGTTCGACTCGACCGACTCCGTCCCGAAGGGCTGGAAGGTGGTCAACGCCGACGGGACGACCGGCGGCTGGACCTTCGACGACCCGGGCTCACGCTCCAACACCACTGGCGGCGACGGTGGGTTCGCCATCGTCGACAGCGACCACTACGGCGGCGGGGTGCACCAGGACTCACAACTGCTCAGCCCCGTATACGACTTCACCGACGACTCCGCACCCGAGATCGCCTTCGCCAACGACTACTGGGCCAGCGGCGGCCAGAGCGCGGACGTCGACGTGACCACCGACGGCGGCGCGACCTGGACCACGCTCTGGTCCGCAACCGGCACCACCTTCGGCGCGCAGAAGGTCGAGCTCCCGCTGACCGACTACGCCGGCAAGGCATCGGTGCAACTCCGCTTCCACTTCACGGGTTCGTTCGGCTGGTGGTGGAAGGTTGACAACGTTTTCATCGGTGATCGCCACGTCACGCCCCTCCCCGGCGGTCTGCTCACCGGCACCGTGACGGATGCCAACACCTCCACGGGTCTGGTCGGCGCCACCGTGACGAACAAGGACGACAGCAAGCAGAGCACGATCACCCTCGCCACCCCCGACGACCCCGCCCTGGGCGACGGTGTCTACGCCCTGTTCTCCTCCCTCGGCAGCCACGGCTTCACCGCGGCGAAGCCGCACTACACCGGGCTCGACAAGACGGTGAAGGTGCGGGCCGACAGCGCGGTCGGCGCGGACTTCGCGCTCGGCGCCGGGCAGGTGACGCTGGACAAGACCTCCATCACCGCGTCGGTCGGATGGGGCGAGCAGACCACCAAGACCCTCACGGTCAAGAACACCGGCACGGCACCCGCCACCGTCAAACTCGGGGAACAGTCCGGCGGGTTCAGCATCGAGTCCGCGAACGGCGCCCCGCTGAAACTGGTCAAGGGCACCTACACCCCGCTGTCGAGCAAGGCCGCCGCGTCCGCCGCGGGCACGCTCGCCAAGGTGGCTCCGGGAGCCGCCGGTGACGCCTGGCAGGCGGCCCCCGACCTGCCGGTCAAGCTGATGGACAACGCTGTCGCCACCAACGACGGGAAGATCTACTCCGCCTTCGGCTTCAACGGCAGCGCCGACACCAAGGACATGTACGCCCTCGATCCGGTCGCCGGTACCTGGACCAAGCTGGCCCCCGCGGCGGACACCCGGGAGGATCCCGCCCACGGCTTCATCGGCGGCAAGTTCTACGCCGTCGGCGGCTGGGGACCCGGCGGCGACCCCGACTCCAAGTTGGAGATCTACGACCCGGGCAGTGACTCCTGGACCACAGGCGCCGCCTCACCCAAGCCGTACGCGGGCTCCGGCAGCGCCGTGCTCGACGGCAAGCTCTACGTGGTCGGCGGCTGCGGAACGGACACCTGCGGCACCGCGGATGTCACGGTCTACGACCCGGCCGCCGACAGCTGGTCCACACTGGCCGCCTACCCGGAGCAGATCTCCTGGAGTTCCTGCGCCGGCATCGGCGGCAAGCTGTACTGCGCCGGCGGATTCAACGGCACCAGCGAGGTCAAGCACTCCTACGTCTACGACCCCGCCGCCAACGCCTGGTCACAGGTCGCCGACCTGCCCGTCGCCCTCTGGGGCTCCGCGTACACCTCCGCCAACGGCCTGCTCGTCACCGCGGGCGGTGTGACCGGGAACAGCATCACCAACCAGGGCTTCTCCTTCGACCCGAAGGCGGGCACCTGGACCGCCCTGCCCAACGCCGACCGCGCCACCTACCGCGGTGGAGGCGGGCTGGGCTTCTTCAAGGTCGGTGGCGGAGTCGCGCAGGCAACTCCCGCAACAACCGTGGAGGTGCTGCCCGGTTACGACCAGGGAGAGTCGAGCGACGTCAGCTGGTTGAGCGAGAGCGCGGAGCAGCTGACTCTTCAGCCCGGCAAGAGCTCGAAGGTGACGATCACCCTGGACGCCTCCGTGGCCGAGGTGACCCAACCGGGCGTGTTCACCGCCCAGTTGTCCTTCAGCACAGACACCCCGTACTCCGTGCCCAGGCTCCCCGTGGAGATGCACGTCGCCCCGCCCAGCACCTGGGGCAAGATCACCGGGACGGTACTGGGAGTCACCGCCGGCGACGGCACCGCGCCGATCGCGGGAGCCACCGTCCAGATCGACACCTGGGCCACGAGCTACACCCTGACGACGGACGCCACCGGCGGGTACGCCCTCTGGCTCGACGTCCGCAACAACCCGCTCACCGTCATCGCCGCCAAGGACGGCTTCCAGCCGACCGTCGCCACGGTGACGATCAAGAAGAAGTCCACCGTCACCAAGAACTTCACCCTCAAGAGAAAGTAGGCAGGACTATCAGGAAGCCGGGGTGGCACGCTCCCGAAGAGGGCAGGCCCGCCCCGGCCTTCCGGCCCCCGATGTCCAGGTCTGAGCGCTCCAGCAGACTCAGCCTCCAAGTTTCGTGACGGTCCGCCGACGGAGTCGGTGGACCGTTTTCGTGCCGTGGGCTGGAGGCTAGGCGGGCCGAAGACGTGAGTGCCTCGAGAGGAGGACGCCGGATTCCACCCCTCCGGGCGTGGGGATGCTGTCGAAGGGACGGTGGCAGTTGAGTGAGCCGGTCGAGGGTTGCGGTGATGTGACCGGTTCAGGACCAGTGCCGGGCCAGGCGGAGAGTCCGCTGACGGCCGGTGTTCACGAGCTGTCCGGCCGCGTTGAACAGGCGGAGTCGTAGTCGGCGGGGCTCCCAAAGAGCTGGTCGTGCCGGTCAGAGCGAGCATCGGCATCCAGGCCGGCAGGTCGAGAGCGGTGGTCATCGGAGGGCCGCGAGGGCGGTGGCGATGGCGGCGGCGAGCGTGAGGGTGGCGGTGAAGGCGATCGCGGCGCGCGTGAGGGCGGTGGGGTAGCTGGCGCCGTCCAGGCGGGCCAGTTTGCCCGCCCCGGCAGCGGCCAGGAGCGCGATGACAAGGATGAGGGCGATGGTGAGCAGGATGGTGGCGATCACGGGTTCCTCCGCGGTGTGGCCGGCCGGGGCGCCGACGCACATAAACGTCGCGGTTCTGGTGTTCACCGGTGTTCGCTGTGGGCGGTGTTGAACAATGCGGTGCAGTGCTGAACACACCGCGGTGCTGGGACGGCGGGTGGCACGACGCGGGGGCGCGGATATGACGCCTGAAGGGGCTTTGGCGGAGTTGCGGCAGCGGGTGGACCGAGCGAGGGTCACGGCCGGACTCACCAAGAAGATGTTGGCTGAACGCACGGCTCAGGGGCGAGTGAAGGTCTCCCGGACAACGGTGCAGCAGTTCTTTCGTGCCGACGGGCCAACTCCGAGCATGGACACGGTCACCGCGCTCGCGACGGTGCTGAGACTCGACGTCCAGAATCTGCTCGATCTCCGTGATGTGGCTGCGGGCAGCGCGGACGTGGCCAATGAAGCACTGCCGCCCGGGCCTGCGGCTGAAACCGGCGGCAGACTCAGCGGGGTGCTCAGGGACGATCCAGGGCATGAGCCGCGGTTGGTCGGGCCAATCCCTCCAGCCGCGTTCGCTTTCCAACATCGTGCGGAGGCCGACCAGTTGCGGGCCAAGTTGGAGGACGGCGGTACTGCCGTCCTCGAGGGCCGCTCAGCGGGGAGGATCCCGGCGGGGGGTGCGCTCGTTGGTTTGGGGGGTGTCGGCAAGTCCCAGCTCGCCGCCGACTACGCCCGCACAGTGCTCGCCGACGGGACGGTGGATGTGGTGGTGTGGGTGACGGCCACCGAACGGCCCTCAATCATCGACCGCTTCGCGCAAGCCGGCCGTGAGCTCTGCGCGAGTGCGCTGGAGGACCCGAACCAGGCCGCCCGC
This sequence comes from Streptomyces sp. NPDC057253, assembly GCF_042669125.1. Lineage (NCBI taxonomy): Bacteria > Bacillati > Actinomycetota > Actinomycetes > Kitasatosporales > Streptomycetaceae > Streptomyces > Streptomyces sp. NPDC057253. The sequence goes on from NZ_JBHUXV010000139.1 coordinate 10,634, forward strand.
GCTTTCCTGGCGTTTCTCGCCCCAAAGCGGTCGGCTGCACCACTGCGGTGGCTGGTGGTTCTGGACGACCTCACCCTCCCCCAGGACATGGATGGACTGTGGCCGCCGGCCAGCCCCCAAGGACGCACCTTGGTCACTACTCGCCGCCAGGATGCAGCCCTTACCGGTCCTGGACGAAGCCGCCTCCAGGTTGGTCTGTTCACTCCTGAGCAGGCCGTTGTCTACCTCGCCGAAGCACTTGCCGCGTACGAGCGGCCGGAGCGTGACGAGGACCTTGCAGCACTGGCTGCGGACCTCGGGCATTTGCCGCTCGCCCTGTCACAGGCTGCCGCTTACCTCGCAGATACCGGCAGCAGCGTCGGCGCCTACCGCCAGGCCCTCGCCGACCGGGCGGCCGCACTGCGCGACCTCGCCCCCGACCTGCTGCCTGACCAGCAACCCCACACCGTTGCAGCAACGTGGGCACTGTCCATCGAACACGCCAACACCCTCAAACCCGAAGGCCTCGCACGCCCCCTGCTCCAACTCGCCGCCCACCTCGATCCCTACGGCATCCCCGCCACGGTCCTAACCAACGAGTCCGCCCGCACCTATCTCGCTCACCACCGCGCCTCCCAGTCCAGGAACCAGCTAGCAGCTCAAAGCAGTGCCAAGCCAGCAGCGCAGATTGAACCGGTTTCGGCAACGGAAGCGGAACGAGCAATCAGCGCACTGCGCCGACTCAGCCTCCTCACCTACACCCCCGACACGCCCGCAACCGCCGTACGCGTCCACCAACTCCTCCAGCACGCCGTCCGCGACGTCCTCACCCCCGCGCAACGGCACGAAACCGCCCAGGCTGTAGCCGATTCACTGAGCCGCGCCTGGCCCAAGATCGAACGCGACACCAACCTTGCTCAGGCACTGCGTGCCAACACCGCCGCCCTTGCCCAGTGCGCGGGAGACAGCCTGCATCGAACGAAAGTGCATGGCGTGCTGTACCGCATGGGCAACAGCCTTGGTAAAACCGGTCAGGTCGCTGCCGCCCACGATCACTACCAACGGTTGGCTGAGGCAGCGCGCCGAAACCTCGGTCTGGACCATGAGGACACGCTTGTCGCCCTCGGCAACGTCGCCCTCTGGCAGGGGGAGCGGGGAGATGCAGCTGGAGCCTCACGAGAGTACGCCGACCTGCTGGAACGCATGATCCGGATACTGGGCCCAGACCATACCAACACCCTCACGACCCGGCTCAACCTTGCCAGGTGGCAGGGAGAGGCGGGAGACGCGGCCGGTGCCGCAGCCAGGCTGATCGAGCTGCTGGAACATATGAGACATGTGCTGGGCAACGACCACCCTGACACTCTCGCCACCCGTCACAATCTCGCCAGATGGCGGGGCCGGGCAGGGGATGCCGCGGGCGCTGCGGAAGCACTCGCTGATCTGCTGCCTGACCAGTTGCGAGTGTTGGGCGAAGACCATCCCGACACCCTCAATACCCGGGGGTACCTTGCCTACTGGCGCGGTGCGGCGGGAGATCCGGCCGACGCTGTGGAAGCTTACGCTGCTCTGCTGCCTCACCAACTGCGAGTGTTGGGCGAAGACCATCCTGACACCCTCATCACCCGAGGCAACCTCGCCCAATGGCGGGGACAAGCGGGAGACGCACCCGGCGCCGCGAGCGCCCTGGCTGAATTGTTGGAGCACAAGATACGGGTACTCGGCTTCGACCACCCCCACACGCTCGCTACGAGGGAACTCCTGAGCTACTGGCGGGGGCAGGCAGAACGGTAGACGCGGCGTCCGGGGTCACTCGGAGCAGGGGCGAGTCATGCCCATTGGCTCCCTCGGAGACGATCCCCAGCGGTACGCCGCGGGCGTCGCAGGCGGCGGAACGCTTGAGCCGCTGCTTGCCCCGGTCGGCTGGCGAGCCCGAGCCGTGGGCGAAGCCCACCGTCGCGGGGTCCAGCCGGTCCCGCCACGCCCGCAGCGCGGCACCGAGTTGATCCATGTACACCATCCTCCCGCACGCCCCGCCCCGCTGGGTGGTACGCGCTGTACCACGAAGTCCCGTAGCTCCCGCCGACGTTCCCCGGGGCTCAGTGTCGAGTCGTGAACGGCGCACGATGCTGTTCGCAGTCAGGAGGAGCAAGCATGACCACCACGTCGAACCACTACGTCACCGTGCTGTGGGAAGCCCGCGCCAAATCCGGGAAGGAAGCCGCGATGAAGGCATTCATGACAGCCGCCGTCACCGCATCGCGCTACGACGCGGGCAACATCGACTACGAGGCTCACCAGGTCGAGGGACAACCGGGCGCGTTCGTCGTCTTCGAGCGCTGGGAGAGCCGCGAGGCTCTCAAAGGCCACCTGGAGGCACCCCGCATGCAGGACCTGGTACCCCAACTGCTGGAAATGATGGACGGCAGCATCGAGGACGGGATCCGCATCCTGCAGCCGTTCCGCCCGCCACGGTAGGCCGACCCGGAGCACGGCGGTCGTGATCGTCGTCCTCCGACCCTGAGCGGTTCAGCAAGACGGCAGCGCGGGCACGGCCGTCCTTCGTGATCACTGAGCGTGGAGACACCATGATCACGTGGACCCGTGTCTGCACTGCAGCCTCCCCCCACAAGTTTCGTGACGGTCCGCCGACGGAGTCGGTGGACCGTTTTCGCGCCGCGGGCTGAGGCTGCGTGGGCCAACGACCCCAGTGTCGCCTCGGCATGGCGCCGAATCCCACTGCTCCGGACGTTGGGGTGCTGTCGAAGGGACGGGGATTCCTACGGCCGGTGTGCACGAGCTGTCCGGCCGCGGTGAACAGGCGAGCCAGTCCAGACCGGCGCTGCCGCTGCTGAGCCCGGCCGCATCCACACCGTCGAGACAGCCGTTGAGCAGGTGCGGGCGGTATGGGTCTCCTTCAGCTTGTGTTTGAGGATGCGCACCAGCGCGGACAGGTCGGCCACACCGCTTTCGCCGTGGACCCGTCGCAGCAGCGCCCCTCCACCGAGTTCAACCCCGGTGCACAAGGCAGCAGTTGGAACACCCGCAGCCACGCCCTGTTCGCCGCGGCGAAGTCCGCCAGCGGCTCCGCCTGCGGCTTAGCTTGTCCCGGCAGCACACCAGCAGGACGTCCAACTGCCGGTGAACGCCGCCCGCCACCTTGACCCGGCCCCCGCCCCGGCCGCGCCTCGTCCTCGTAGTGTCCGGCATCCCCAACAGGCCCCGTACTCCCGGGCGATGCGCTCCAGGCCCTTGATCCCCCGGGCGCCTCGCGGCCCTGGCCCCGGGCCCTGCGCCCCCTCGTGGCCGCGTCATTTTTGCGTAACGCGGCGATGGTCTGGCCGAAACTAATTTCCACATAATCACCGTGTACGGAATACCAGAAATATTGCGGCTACTTTCCCATGCACCACTTCACCCTGCTTGGGGGGTCAATGGCTGACAGTAAGACCATAAGTCCGCAAAAACCAACAGCAATCATCGGCCCGGTCACCGCGAAGCCCTACGCATGGCCGTACGACACATCAGTCCCCGCCGACCGTGTCGCCGTGCTCTGCATCGACTGGCAGACGGACTTCTGCGGACCCGGCGGTTACGTGGACACGATGGGATACGACATCTCGCTGACCCGGGCCGGGCTCCCGGCGACGCAGAAGCTGCTCGCGCACGCCCGCGCCACCGGCATGCTCGTCGTCCACACCCGTGAGGGGCATGCCCCCGACCTGGCGGACCTGCCGGCCAACAAGCGCTGGCGGTCCGCGCAGATCGGCGCCGAGATCGGCGCCGCCGGACCGTGCGGCCGCATTCTGGTCCGGGGAGAACCCGGCTGGGAGATCGTGCCCGAAGTGGCCCCGATTCCCGGTGAGGTGATCGTGGACAAGCCGGGCAAGGGAGCGTTCTACGCCACCAACCTCGACCTCGTACTGCGCACCCGGGGCATCACACATCTGGTCCTCACCGGCATCACCACGGACGTGTGCGTCCACACCACCATGCGCGAGGCCAACGACCGCGGCTACGAATGTCTGATCCTCTCCGACTGCACCGGCGCGACGGACCCTTCGAACCATGAAGCCGCGCTGCACATGGTGACCATGCAGGGCGGCGTCTTCGGATGCGTCTCCACCGCCGACGACCTGATCACCGCCACGACTGAGGCCACCTCCTGAGCTGACCCACCGAACGGGCCTCGCACCGCTCGAACAGTCCTGCACATCCGGGCGCACGGTCCGAATCCGCCCGAGCCGACCGCGTCGACTCCCCTTCCCATCGACGAAAGCAGGAACCGCCATGGCAGTTGCGGAATCGCTCAGTGTCGAGGCCGCCCCGTACGCGTTCACCTTCGACCTCGCCGAGACGGCACTCGTCCTCATCGACATGCAGCGGGACTTCCTCGAACCCGGCGGATTCGGCGAGAGCCTGGGCAATGACGTGGAACAACTACGGAAAACCATCGCTCCGCTGCGGGCCGTACTCCACGCCTGCCGCGCCGCGGGCATGGCGGTCATGCACACCCGCGAGGGACACCTGCCGGACCTGTCCGACTGTCCCCCCAGCAAGCTGCTGCGAGGAAACCCCAGCATGCGCATCGGCGACCCGGGCCCCAAGGGCCGGATACTGATCCGCGGTGAGGAGGGCCACGACATCATCGAGGAGCTCTACCCGGTGGCGGGTGAGCCCGTGATCGACAAGCCGGGCAAAGGCGCCTTCTACGCAACCGAGTTCGGTGAGCTGCTCACCGCCCGCGGCATCCGCCGTCTCGTAGTCACCGGCGTCACCACCGAAGTGTGTGTGCACACGACGGTCCGCGAAGCCAACGACCGTGGATTCGAGTGCCTGGTGCTGTCGGACTGCGTCGGCAGTTACTTCCCCCGGTTCCAGCAGGCGGGCCTGGAGATGGTGGCCGCTCAGGGCGGCATCTTCGGCTGGACCGCGGAGTCGGCCGCGTTCCTGGCGGCACTGGCCACCGCGTCGCCCGTCGGCCCCGACGCTCCGGAAACCGCCCGCGAACCGGCGCAACAGCCGCGCTGACAGGCCCTCCAGCGCCCGCTCGCCGCGCCCCGGCGGCCCTGATCGCACCGCCACCTCGACCGCACCGCCATCTCGACGGTGCCCACTGTCCATCAGTGTCCCGTCACCAGGCGTACCCCGCGCCGGAATCCACCGCTCCACCCGACGAAGGGTGATCCCACCATGCTGTCACTCCGCCGCACCGCCCCCGCCGAGACCCGACTCCTGCCCCTCCCGCTGTGGGTACGCGGAGACACCAACGCGTTCTTCGGACTGGCCGTCAACGTCCTGGTGAATGTACTGACGTTGACCGGGCTGTGCCTGGGCGTCGTCAAGATTCCGAGCGACGACGTCTTCCACACCATCCTGCCGGCGCTGGGCATCGCCCTGATCGCGGGCAACATCTACTACGCCTACCTCGGCCGCCGACTCGCACGGCGGGAGGGTCGGCAGGACGTGACCGCGATGCCCTACGGGCCGAGCGTGCCCCACATGTTCATCGTCGTGTTCGTCATCATGCTGCCGATCTACCTCAAGACCAAGGATCCGCTGCTGGCGTGGAAGGCCGGTATCGCCTGGGCCTTCATCATCGGTGTCATCGTCCTCATCGGGGCTTTCGTGGGCCCGTACATACGCCGGTACGCACCCAGGGCCGCCCTGCTCGGCACCCTCGCCGGTATCTCCGTCTCCTTCATCTCCATGCGGCCCGCCGGCCAGATGTGGGACCACCTGTGGATCGCCCTGCCGGTCTTCCTGCTGCTCCTGATCGGCCTCATGACCGATCTGAAGCTGCCCGGCAACATCCCCATCGGACTCGCCGCGCTCCTGGTGGGCACCGCGATCGGCTGGGCCGGCGGAGCGATGGACGGCTCCGCGGTCTCGGCCGCGGCCGACGACATCACCTTCGCCCTCCCCGGCTTCCACCTCGACACGCTGTTCTCCGGTCTCTCGGACGTCGCACCGCTGCTCGCCACCGCCATCCCGTTGGGCGTCTACAACTTCACCGAGGGCATGAGCAACGTCGAGAGCGCCGCTGCCGCCGGTGACAACTACAACCTGCGTTCGGTACTGCTGGCCGACGGCGCGGGCGCCGTCATCGGCTCTGCGCTCGGCTCGCCCTTCCCGCCTGCCGTGTACGTCGGTCACCCCGGGTGGAAGGCGGCCGGCGGGCGCACCGGCTACTCGCTGGCCACCGGTGCGGTCATCGCCCTGATGTGCTTCCTGGGCATGTTCAGCCTGTTGGGTGCGATCTTCCCGGTCGCCGCGATCGTGCCCATCCTGCTGTACATCGGCCTGCTCATCGGGGCCCAGGCCTTCCAGCTGTCACCCAAGGCACACGCCGCGGCCGTCGTCGCCGCACTCGTGCCGAACCTGGCCTCCTGGGCCGTCGGCCAGATTGACAACGCGCTCGCGGCCGCCGGCACCAACGCCTCCAAGGTCGGGGAAGCGGGACTGGAGTCGTCAGGTGTCGTCTACCACGGGCTGATGGTCCTCGGCCAGGGCGCGATCCTGGCGGGCCTGATCCTGGGTGCGCTCGTCGCGTTCGTCATCGACAAACGGTTCGTCCCGGCGGCAGCGGTGGCCCTGTCCGGTGCGGCGCTCTCCTTCATCGGGCTCATCCACGCCCCGAAGATCGACTGGAACGCCAGCGGAGGCGTCAGCCTCGGTTACCTCTTCGCAGCCGTCCTGTGCGCGGCCTTCGCCCTGACCCGGCCGACGCCCCGCGTGCCGGACGCCGAGGAACTGGAACTCGAGCGGCTGCACGGCGGCGGCTCCCCCGTGGTTGCGGCGCCAGAGCCGAAGGACGAGCAGGTACCTGCCCCGGTCCCTGAGACCGCGCCGGCCGGCGTCGGCGTCCTGCCGGACGAGACAGCCGAGCCGGACAAATCGGCGGCCACCGACTGACGTAGCTCAGACAACTGACGACGAAGGCGCGTCCCGTGCAGCCGGGTGACACCTGGCTGCACGGCCGCGCGAGGACGGACCGGACCCATGACGAACGGAGAGCGGATGGATGTGGACCTGCCACAGACGGTCGCCGAAGTGACGGCGGCCTTCGCCGGCTACGAGGAAGCCCTGGTCACCGACGACCACGAAGGCATCACCGGGTACTTCTGGACCTCACCCGACACGGTCCGCTTCGGTATCGCCGACCGGCAGGCCGGGATCGAGGAAATCCGGGACTGGCGACGGCAACAACCGCCGCTCCCCCCGGGCAGAAAACTCTTCGACACCAGAATCAGCACGTTCGGGACCGACTACGCGGTGGTCACCACGCTGTTCGCCTACCCCGGGGGCAACGCCGTCGGCCGCCAGACGCAGTCGTGGACACGCTTCCCCGTAGGCTGGCGCATTGTCAGCGCCCATGTGTCGGAGGTGCCGGACGAGACCTCCCGACCGGGCGCGTGAAGGGCCTTTGCTGCCATGCCGACGAGACAGCCCGCCTGACACCTCCCGGGCACGGTGGCCGGATCGCCCCCGGACCGCATAACCCGACCACTGCTGAGCGACCGCCCACAGCTCTGTACCCGCACCCCCGCCGGTGGCGCGCCCGCGGAAGGAGCCACGGATCCAGGCACGGTCGACGCATGCCGTCACAGCTGGTCCGGGCCCGGCCTACCAACGAGTGGTACACGGCGGAGGCATTGCCGTGCCAGTACGCCAGCAGCACCCAGATCTCCGTCGCCATCTCGATCCGGCCACCGTCGCGCTGCCCGAGGCGGATCGCGTCACCGCGCAGCGCCAGCAGGCGACGCACCGCCGGCGCCCGCAACAACTCCCCCAGCACACCAGCGGCAACACATGCACCTCATCAACCGCTGACTGGCCGACGAGGTGGTCAACAACGTCGGCATCAAGGTCGTCAGAGGCCCCTCCAACGGACGGGCCAAGATCATGAAACTCGGCCCGGACGGGACCTTTCCCACCCTGTTCGGCACCTCACGCGGCCAGGCAGGACCCGACCACCATCTCTACAAAGCCGCCCGCTCCACCGACGCCCCAGCAGGCTGAATCCACGCACTCCGCTTGACCAAGGAGCCAGGTGCGCCCCCGCTCGCCCGACGCCCCCGGCTCCGCCTGCTCAGGGAGACTCCTCGACCGCGTGGGAGTCGGTCAGGGTGAGTGCGCCGCCTGCCGCGATCAGACCGACGACCACCGCGAGTACGCCGTAGATGATCCGCTCGCCATGGAAGAAGGACTGCACGAGGTCGCCGTTCCAGATGCCGGCGGGCAGCTGAGTGGTGACCAATGCCGCGATGAGGGTTCCGGTAACGGCGGTGCCGACGCTGGTGCCGACCTCCTGGGCGGTGTCGTTGAGCGCCGCGGCGATCGAGGTGCGGTTGTCCGGCATCGCGTCGACCAGGGCAATGGCACAGATGGTCATGACGGTGCGCAGTCCGATGGTCATCACGACCATGGCGGCGGCGATGGCGGCGTACCCGTGCTCGACGCCCCAGGCGAGCCCGGCGAGGGCGCCGGCCAGGCAGGCCGCGCCGACCAGACAGGCGACGCGGTGGCCGAACTTCTTGGCGAGCCCTTCCGACAGGGGGGTCGCGACGATCATCGTCACGATGAGCGGCAGGTTCGCCAGGCCGGCCCGCACCGGGCTCCATCCGTAGGCGTACTGGAAGTGGAGGATGAGCCCGAACATCACGCCGGCCATCGCGATGGACGTTCCGATCTGGGCGATGGCGGCGCCGCGGACGGTCCCGCTGGAGAAGACGGCGAGGTCCAGCATGGGTGCTGCGCTGCGGCGCTCGTGACCCACGAACCCGATACCGGCGGCCACCGCGCCGACGATCAAGGCGAGCGTGACGGTGGAGAGCCAGCCGTGCTCGACGCCGCTGGTCAGCGCGTAGCAAGCGAGGCCGATGGTGAGGACGCTCAGGACGGCACCCGGCAGGTCGAGCCTGTCGTTCGTCAGGTCCTGAGGACGGTCGGCGGCGACCCCGAGCCGCACCCCGATGCCGGCGATCAGCGCGATGGGCGCGTTGATCAGCAGGAGCCACTGCCAGCTCACGTGGGCCAGCGCCGTGCCGCCCAGCAGCGGGCCGAGCACGAATCCGGACATGCCGACGACGATCATCAGGGTCATCGCGCGCATCCGCAACGCCTGCTCGTCGAACAGTCTGAAGACGAGCGAGTTGGTGATGGGCGCCATGGCGGCAGCGGCCACGCCGAGCCCGGCGCGCAGTGCTATGAGCTGCCCGGCGGAGTCGACGGCTATGACGGCCAGGCTCAGCAGGCCGAACACGGCGAGGCCGATCAGCAACACGCGTCGGCGTCCGAGGCGGTCGGCCAGGGATCCCGCCGTGAGCAGGAGGCCTCCGAACGTGAGCGAGTAGGCACCGGTGACCCACTGCAGGGCGGTGGTGCCGCCGCCGAGGTCGCGGCCGATGGTCGGCAGCGCGATCGACAGCAGGGTGTTGTCCACCATCTCGACGAAGAAGGCCAGGCAGAGTGCGGTCAGCGGGATCCAGGCCGCACGCAGGGATGAGTAGGTACGGGTTGAAGCGGGCTCGGCTGTGGTGGTCGCGGTCATGGCCGGCCTCCTCTCGGGACGTCGCCGGTCGTCGAGGACGCATACGGCGCTAGAACGGGATTCGATAAAAGAACGTCGTTCCATGCTGGAACGGTGTTCGATCGTAGAACACCGTTCGATGGAAGGGCAAGCTTGTGGTTGGATGGCTGCATGCCACGCCCGCGACCACGCACCTCCACCGAGACCTCCCCCCGAGGCCGCCAACGTGCCTCGCACTCCATGGAGGCGGTCCTCAGCGCGGCAGTGGCGCTACTCGACGAGGCGGGCCAGTCGGCCCTGACCTTCCGCGCCCTCGCGACCCGGCTCGGCACGGGCGTCGGGACCATCTACTGGTACGTCTCCAGCAAGGACGAGCTGTTCGACCGCGCCACCGACCACGTGATCGGCGGCATCCTGACCGCCGTCGAGGAGCAGCCGCAGAGCGACGACCCGATCGCCGACCTGCGGGAGATGGCCATCACCCTCTTCGACGCGATGATCGACCGGCCGTGGCTGTCGGCCTACTTCATGCGCAACACCGACGTCCAGGGCCACTCACTACGGCTGTACGAGAAACTCGGCCAGCAGACCCTGCGCCTCGACCTCACACCGCAGCAGCGCTTCCACGCCGTCTCAGCGATCGTCGGCGTCGTGGTCGGCACAGCCGCCGACCTGGGCGCGGAACCCCCGCAGGAAGTGCTGGACGGCACAGTGAACCGCGTGGAGTTCCTCAGCCGCTACGCCGAGTCCTGGCGGAAGCTCGATCCCGCACAGTTCCCGTTCATGCACGAGATCGTCGACGAGTTCGCCGAGCACGACGACCGGGACCAGTTCCTGGCCGCACTGGAACTGACCCTGGCGGGCCTGCGCCTCCAGGCAGGAACCCCCTGACGCCCGTTGACACCAGCCGATGTTGTCGCCGACGCCGGCGGGAACCAGGTGCACGACACTTCCGGAACCCGGGCAGGCCGGTCTGAGCGGTGCCGGCGGTGTCGCTGACGGCGATGTCGTCGATGTTGATGTCGCCGGTCGTCGACGCCGTCTGGCACCCGGCCCCGACTCGGGAGAAGCCGCCTGCATGGCTGACCTCCGCCCCAGCCCCGAGCAGCATCGGCCTACGAGCGCCACTCTTGTCCCGCGTGCGCGCCGACGCCCCGGGGCGCACGCTGATGCCATGGCCTCCCCTCAGCCCGTGGTGATCTACCCTCCCGGATCGGACGGCGGCCGCCGCGTACGCGTGGACGATCGGTTTGTCGGGCTGGCGTACGGGGTGCTCGATGTCGTCGAGTTCCTGCGCGGCGCGGGTCTGGAGGACGTCGACGAGGTGTGGGTGCAGCAGTCGGCACGGATCGAGTGGCGCGGCGGGAGCCCAGGGAGGTGGGCATGACCGCACGCGCGGGAGATGACTCTCCGGGTTCCCGGATCTGGGCGACGCGGTATCCGTTTCCACGCACGGTCGCGGCGACCCAGTGACCGTCGTGGTCCCAGCGGATCGCCGCGGCCGCGCCGGGGCGTCGGTCGGACTCGCTGAGCGGTGCGTCCGCGGCGCACAGTTCTGGCAGCTGAGCCGGCGCCTCGGGCTCGACGTTCACGGCAGGACGTGCTGCGG
>NZ_JBHUXV010000140.1:0-21577 GCF_042669125.1 Streptomyces sp. NPDC057253
CACCGGGCCGCCTGGACAGGCCTACTTGAGCCAGGCGTCGACCTTGGCACGGTTGGCGTCGACCCACTTCTTGGCCGCCGCGTCCGGCGTCATCTTGTCCACCGCGATGTACTTGGCCACGACGTTCTGGTCGTCGTTGGTCCAGTTGAAGTTCTTCACCAGGTCGTAGGCGGGGCTGCCGGACTTGGCGAACTTGGCGCTGACGATCTTGTCGAGGTCGTAGACCGGGTAGTCGCAGGCCACCTTGGCCGGATCGGCGTCACAACCGGTCTTGTACGCCGGCAGGTCGACCTTGGCCAGGGGCACCTCGGAGAGGAACCACTGCGGCTCGTAGAAGTAGCCGATCACCCACTGCTTGTTCTTCTCGGCGTTGCGGTACGCCTGGATCAGCGCGGTCTCGCTGCCCGCGTACACCACCTTGAAGTCCAGCTTGAGGTTCTTGACGAGGGCCTCGTCGTTGGTGACGTAGGACGGGTCGCCGTCCAGGAGCTGGCCCTTGCCGCCGGACTCCGAGGTCTTGAACTTGGCGGCGTACTTGTTGAGGTTCTTCCAGTTCGTGATGTCCGGGTGGGCCTTGGCCAGCCACGGCGGCACGTACCAGCCGATGATGCCCTTGTTGCCGGTCGAGCCGGCCTCCACGGCGGTCTTCTGCTGGGTGATGTACTTCTTCTTCAGGTCGTCGTGACCCCAGTTCTCCAGAACGGCGTCGACCTCGCCCGTCCCGAACCCCTGCCAGGCGATCTCCTCCTTGAGGTCCTTCTTGGTGACCTTGCACTTCAGGTCGTTCTCGGCGACGTACGCGACGACCGCCGCGTCGGCCTCGTAGCCGACCCACGGGTTGACCGCGAGGTTGAAGGTGCCGCACTTGCCCGAGCTGCCCGAAGCGCCGGCCTCCGAGGAGTCACCGACCTTCGCGCCCCCGCAGGCGGTGAGGGTGAGGCCGAGGACGGCCAGGCCGGCCGCGCCGGCTCGCCAGTGTCTTGCCATCGTGTCGTGCTCCTTAAGCGCTGGTGCGGCGAGCCGCTGCCTGAGTGATCCGGTCGAACATGACGCCGAGCAGGACGATGGCGAGTCCGGCCGCCAGGCCCTTGCCGTACAGCTGTCCCTGCGAGAAGCCGGCCACCACGTCGTAGCCGAGGGCCCCGGCGCCGACGAGGCCGCCGACGACGACCATCGACAGCACGTAGATCAGGCCCTGGTTGGTCGCGAGGGTCAGGGCGCCGCGTGCCATCGGCAGCTGCACCTTGGTGATGATCTGCCAGGTGTTGCACCCCGTGGAGGTGGCCGCCTCCACGGTGGTCGCGGGCACGGTCCGCACCCCGTCCGCGATGATCTTGATGGCGACCGGGGCCGCGTAGACGATCGCGGCGACGATGGCCGTGAACCGGGTCGCGCCGAACAGGGCGAGGAACGGCACGAGGTAGACGAACGGCGGCATGACCTGGGCCGCGTCGAGGGTGGGCCGCACGAGTCGGTCCACCAGCGCGCTGCGGCCCATCCACACCCCGAAGACCACGCCGAGCAGCATCACCAGCACGGTCGCCACCACGGTCGACGCGAGTGTGGTCATGGCGTCCGACCACAGGCCGGTGGCGACCAGCAGGCCCACGCACACGGCCGTGGTGATCCCGGCCCGCCAGCCGCCGAGGACGACGGCGATCCCGACCAGGGCGGCGCCGACGAGCCACCACGGGGAGTCGGTCAGCAGCGTCTGGAACGGGTTGAGCAGGCCGTTGGTGATGGCGTCGCGGAAGGCGTTGGTCAGCCCGGAGAGGTTGTCCTGCGCCCAGGTGGTCACGTCGTCGGCCGCCTTGGCGATGTTGCTGCCGGTGCCGCCGTCGCCGGGGAACTCGGCCGCCCAGACGTAGGTGTGGGAGAGGTACACGAGGACGGCCGCCACCGCTCCCCCGGCCACGAGCAGGTGCCGGCGCCACTTGAGCAGGGGGTTGCCGGACCGCCGGGCCGCCTCCGCGCGTCCGCTCGCCGCGGTGGTGACCCGGTCCAGGACGATCGCCAGCACGACGATCGCGAGGCCCGCGTTGAAGGCGGTGCCGACGTCGAGCGACTGGAGGGCCTGGACGACGGTCTTGCCGAGTCCGGGGGCGTCGATCAGGGCGGCGATGGTCACCATGGCGAGGGCGGCCATGATGGTCTGGTTGACGCCCATCACCACGGTCCGCCGGGACATCGGCAGCAGCACCTTCAGCAGTGACTGCCGGCGGGTGGCGCCCAGCGAGTCGGCCGCCTCGACCGTCGTGGCGGGCACGGAACGGATGGCGTGCGCGGTGATGCGGATGGCCGGGGGTGCCGCGTAGATGACGGTGGCGATGGTCGCGGAGGCGCCGCCGATGAGGAAGAACAGGGTGAGCGGCGCGAGGTAGACGAAGGTCGGCATCGTCTGCATGAAGTCCAGGAAGGGCGTGACGATCCGGTTGACCCGCTCCGACAGGCCCGCCCACACCCCGAGCGGGATCGCGAACAGCAGCGCCACGAGGACCGCGGAGAGGGTCAGTGCCAGGGTGTCCATGCTCTCCTGCCACAGGCCCTGGAGCCCGAGGAAGGTGAAGCCGGCCACGGCCAGCAGCGCGACCCGCCAGTTGGCCACCGCCCAGGAGACGTAGCCGGTCAGGCCGACGACTCCGAGCCAGCCGATCTGCGGGAGCGGGCGGTCGCCGGAGGGCTGGGAGATGAGGTCCTGCACGAAGGTCACCAGGGTGTCGATGACCAGCCGGATCTCGTTGAAGAAGTACAGGAAGAGCGGGTTGGAGTTGCGGTCGGCGCCGATGGAGTCGTTGACGTCGTTGAGCCAGCGGTGCAGATCGGTGAGGTCGGCCGCGGCCAGCGACAGAGTCTGCTTGCCGCGCAGTACGGCGAACAGGACGAGCCAGACGACGACGATCCCGGCGATCACCATGGACCGGCTGATCCTGCGGGCGGGGGTGGCCACGGGGGGCGTCGGCGCCGGCCGCCCCTCCCCCGAGGTCTCGGGTTTCTCCATGACGACGGTCATCACGCGTCGCCTTCCTGCCCGGCGACCACCGCGAGGATCTCCTCGTCGCCGACGATGCCGAGCAGTTCGCCGTTCTCCACCACCTTGACGGGCTTCTCGGCCGCGAGCACCGCCCTGGTGGCCTCCTTCACGACGACGTCCGGGCCCAACTCGGGTCCGTCCAACGGGTCTTCGGGGGTCGCCGGGCGCATGATCCAGCGCAGGGTCAGCACGTCCCCGCGGGCCACGTCCTTCACGAAGTCACGGACGTAGTCGTCGGCCGGGGCGCCGACGAGTTCGTCGCCGGTGCCGCACTGGACCATCTTCCCGTCGCGCATGATGAGGATGCGGTCGCCGAGCTTGAGGGCCTCGGAGAGGTCGTGGGTGATGAACACCATGGTCTTGCCGACCTCGTGGTGCAGCCGGATGACCTCGCTCTGCATGTCCCGTCGGATCAGCGGGTCGAGCGCGGAGAACGGCTCGTCGAAGAGCAGGACGTCCGGGTCGCCGGCCAACGCCCTTGCCAGGCCGACGCGTTGCTGCATGCCGCCGGAGAGCTGGTCGGGGTAGGAGTTCTCGTAGCCGGACAGGCCCACGAGGTCGACGACCTCCAGCGCCCGCCGGGTGCGCTCGGCCCTGCCCATGCCGCGGATCTCCAGCCCGAAGGCCACGTTGTCGACGACGCGGCGGTGGGGCAGCAGACCGAAGTGCTGGAAGACCATGGAGAACTTGCTGCGCCGCAGTTCGCGCAGCCGCCGCTCGTCGGCGTCCCGGATGTCCTCGCCCTCGAAGACGATCTCGCCCGCGGTGGGTTCGATCAGCCGGGTCAGACAGCGCACCAGGGTGGACTTGCCGGAGCCGGACAGGCCCATGACGACGAAGACCTCGCCGGGCGCGACCTCGAAGTTCACGTCCCGCACGGCGGCGGTGCAGCCGGTGCGCTCCATGAGCTCGCGCCGGCTGAGCCCGCACAGCTCCTCGGACTCCGGCACCCGCTCGGCCTTCGGCCCGAACACCTTCCACAGCCCGCGCACGGATATCACCGGTGTCGGGGCCGCGTCCTCGGGGGTGCCGCGCGTCGGCGGCACCTCGGTCTTGGTGGGGGTCATGGTCGACCTCTTCTCGGCGTTCAGCCGCGGAACCAGTGCTGCGGCCGGGGTTGGATGTTCTGCCAGACATGCTTGGGCTCGCGGTACTCGTCGAGGCCGGTCGGTCCCAGTTCCCGGCCCACACCGGAGTGCCCGAAGCCACCCCATTCCGCCTGCGGCACATAGGGGTGGTAGTCGTTGATCCACACCGTGCCGTGCCGCAGCCGCCGGGCGACCCGCTGGGCCTTGCCCGCGTCCTGGGTCCACACGGCCCCCGCGAGCCCGTACTCGGTGTCGTTGGCGATGCGGACGGCGTCGTCCTCATCGGTGAAGCGCTCCACGGTGAGCACCGGCCCGAAGGACTCCTCGTGCACCACCCGCATGTCCTGGGTGCAGTCGTCGAGGACGGTGGGCGGGTAGTAGTGGCCGTCGGCGAGGGCCGGGTCGGTGGGGCGCTCGCCGCCGCAGCGCAGCACGGCGCCCTCCGCCAGACCGGCCGCGACGTACGCCTCGACCTTCGCCAGGTGCTGCGCGGAGATCAGCGCGCCGGTCTCGGCGTCGGGGTCGAAGGGGCCGCCGAGGCGGATCAGCCGGGCCCGCCGGACGACCTCGTCGACGAAGCGGTCGTGCAGGGAGTCCTCGACGACGAGCCGGGCGCCGGCCGAGCAGACCTGTCCGGAGTGCAGGAAGACGGCCGTGAGCGCGAAGTCCACGGCCGTCTCGAAGTCGGCGTCGGCGAAGACGACGTTGGGGTTCTTCCCGCCGAGTTCCAGGGCGACCTTCTTCACGGTCGCGGCGGCCGTGGCCATGATCCGTTTGCCGGTCTCCACGCCTCCGGTGAAGGAGACCATGTCGACGCGGGGGTCCTCGGAGAGCGGTGCGCCCACCTCGGGTCCGGTGCCGAGGACGAGGTTGGCGACCCCGGCCGGCAGTCCGGCCACCGCCAGGGCCCTGATGAGCAGGATCGAGGTGGAGGGGGTGAGCTCGCTGGGCTTGAGGACGATGGTGTTTCCGGCCACCAGGGCCGGGGCGACCTTCCAACTCGCTTGCAGAAGGGGGTAGTTCCAGGGTGTGATCAGTCCGCACACACCGACCGGCTCGTAGTGGACCCGGCTGACGGCGTCGTCGCGGCCGGTGTCGATCACACGGCCGGCGTCGGTGCCGCCGAGGCCGCCGTAGTAGCGGAGACAGGAGACGACGTCGGCGATGTCGTACTCGCTCTCCACCAGCCGCTTGCCGGTGTCCAGCGACTCGGCGCGGGCGAACTCCTTGGCGTCGCGCTCGATCAGGTCGGCGGTGCGCAGCAGCAGGGCGCCCCGCTCCCGCTCGGGGGTGTGCGGCCAGGGTCCCTCGTCGAAGGCCCGGCGGGCGGCGGCGACGGCCGCCTCGGTGTCGGGGCGGGTGCCCTCGGACACGGTCGCGGAGAGCGTGCCGTCGGCCGGACATCGGATCTCCCGGCGGCCTCCGGCCACCGGCTCCCGCCATTCACCGTCCACATACAGGTCTGCCACGTCGGGAGCCCTTCGAGCGATTTCGTTGCGCATCGCGCACCGCATTGCTTGTGGTGGAACACTCTGGAGAATGCGTGAACCCACGTCAAGGGGTTGGGGGATGACGGTTTGGGCACGCGGACGCGTTGCGCACAGCCGGATGACAGCGGGTTTCCGGGACAAGCGGCCCCGCGAAAAATCCGCGTTACCCGGCCTGTGTCCGGGCGTCGCGATGGCGGTAGAACACGGCCTCGGAGGGGGCCAGTGGCTGCTTCCCGAGGATGAGGTCGGCCGCCTTCTCCGCGATCATCATCACCGGCGCGTAGATGTTGCCGTTGGTGACGTACGGCATCACCGAGGCGTCGACGACCCGCAGTCCCTCGACGCCGTGCACGCGCATGCTGGTGGGGTCCACCACCGCCATCTCGTCGGTGCCCATCTTGCAGGTGCAGGAGGGGTGCAGGGCGGTCTCGCCGTCCTTGGCCACCCAGGCGAGGATCTCCTCGTCCGTCTCGACGGACGGCCCCGGTGAGATCTCCCCGGCGTTGTAGGGGGCGAGCGCGGGCTGGTTGAGCAGCTTGCGGGCGACCCGGATCGCCTCGACCCACTCACGGCGGTCCTGCTCGGTGGACAGGTAGTTGAAGCGCAGCGCCGGGTGTTCGTTCGGGTCCTTGCTCCTGATCTTCACCGAGCCGAGGGCGTCGGAGTACATGGGGCCCACGTGCACCTGGTAGCCGTGGCCGCCGGCGGGCACGGAGCCGTCGTAGCGGACCGCGATCGGCAGGAAGTGGAACATCAGGTTGGGGTAGTCGACGTCGTCGTTGCTGCGCGCGAAGCCGCCGGCCTCGAAGTGGTTGGTGGCGGCGGGGCCCTTGCGGAAGAGCCATTGCAGGCCGATGAAGGGGGCGCGCCATTTCGCGAGGTACGGCTGCATGGAGACGGGCTGCTTGCAGGCGTACTGGATGTACACCTCCAGGTGGTCCTGGAGGTTCTCGCCCACGCCGGGCAGGTCGTGGACGACGTCGATGCCGAGCGCGCGCAGTTCCTCGGCGTTGCCGACGCCGGAGAGCTGGAGCAGCTGCGGGGAGTTGATGGCGCCGCCGCAGAGGATGACCTCCTTGGCGCGGACCTGCTGGAGCGCGCCCTTGCCGCGCCGGTACTCGACTCCCACGGCCCGCTTCCCCTCGAACAGCACACGGGTGACCAGGGCACGGGTGCGGACCGTGAGGTTGGGGCGGCGGCGGGCGGGCTTCAGATAGGCCTTGGAGGCGGACAGCCGGCGACCGCGGTGGACGTTGCGGTCGAACTTGGCGAAGCCCTCCTGCCGGTAGCCGTTGACGTCGTCGGTGGGCGCGTACCCGGCCTCCTCGGTGGCCTTCTGGAAGGCGGTGAAGAGCGGGTTGGTGGCCGGGCCGCGCTCCAGGACGAGCGGGCCGTCGTGACCGCGGAACTCGTCGTCGGGGTCGGCCGCGAGACAGTTCTCCATGCGCTTGAAGTACGGCAGACAGTGCGCGTAGTCCCAGGTCTCCATGCCGGGATCGGCGGCCCAGCGCTCGTAGTCCATGGGGTTGCCGCGCTGGAAGATCATGCCGTTGATGCTGCTGGAGCCGCCCAGCACCTTGCCGCGGGCGTGGTAGACGCGCCGGCCCCCCATGTGCGGCTCGGGCTCGGACTCGTACTTCCAGTCGTAGAAGCGGCTGCCGATCGGGTAGGTCAGCGCCGCGGGCATGTGGATGAAGACGTCCCACGGATAGTCGGGCCGGCCGGCCTCCAGGACCAGTACCTGGTTGACCGGGTCGGCGGACAGGCGGGCGGCCAGCGCACTGCCGGCCGATCCACCACCGACGATGACGAAGTCGTACTGCTGAGGAGCCATGGTCCCTCGTCTCGCTCGCGCCGTAGATAATGCGCGGCATGCTAGTACGAGTATCGCTATGCGCACCAGGTTGCGACCGACGCAACCTGGCTGGGTGACGGGGTCCGAAAACACGTTTCCTGTTCGCCCGGACTTCCTACGATGGCCGGGACCGCGGTGCTTGCTCGACGGCGCTTCGGGTACCGCGTTTGAATGAGGGTGGCATCCGTATGGGCAGGCGATTACTGAAAGCGATGTGTTCGTGACGCGTCTCAGTGGCTCCGGGGACGACCAGGCAAACGGGTCGGCCGAGGATCCCATGGCCCTCGCGCGGGAGCTCTCCGACGCGGTGGACCGTCTCACGAACCTCTGGTCCGTCGCGGCCCAGGGAGCGCGCCTTCGGCTGTCGCCGCACCAGTTGCGGGCCCTGCGGGTCCTGGAGGACACGCCGGGACTCAATCTCACCGCGCTGTCCGAGAACATGGACATAGGGCTGCCGACCGCGAGCCGGCTCTGCGACCGGCTGGAGGCGGCGGGGCTGCTGGAGCGGGTGCTGCATCCGCAGAAGCGGCGCGAGGTGCAGCTGAGCCTCACCGGGCACGGCCGGCAGGTGCTCGGCGAGGTGAGCGCCCGCAGGTCCCAGGCGCTCGCCTCGGTGCTCGCCACGATGGACACGGCCGAGCGGTCGGCACTCAGCCGCGGCCTGCGGGGATTCCGGGCGGCACAGGACACGCCCGGCCCCTGAGGACCCTGCGGCTTCGCGGGGTCGCCGGTCAGGCGCTGCGGCCGCGCCGAGACAGGCACATCGAAGACCTCGCTGCCGAACTTCGACCGGCTGCCCGGCTGCCCGGGGTCGCCGGCCAGGCCTGCGGCCGTGCCACTTCAGGCAGATCGAAGACCTCGCGGCCGCGCTTCGACCGGCTGCGCGGGGGCGCCGGTCAGGCGTTGCGGCCGTGCCAGTCCAGGCAGATCACGGACGCGTCGGACATGAGGTCCCGGCTGCCGTAGTGCTCGATCAGCCCCGACACGACCGCGCGTGCCGTCTCGTACGGCGGCGTGGCCCGGGTCGCGCCGAGAATCTGGCGCAGGGCCCGCTCGCCGAAGAGGTCGCCCGCCGCCGAGCGGGCCTCGTGCACACCGGTGCTGACCACGACGAGGCGGTCGCCGGGCTCGACCTGGAAGGTCTGCTCGACGTAGGGCGTCTCCTCGAACATCCCGAGCGGCAACTGCGCGTCCAGCTCGACGCGTTCGGTGTGGTCCCCGCGCTGCCGGAACAGCTGCGGGGAGCCGGCGTCGACGGCCCGGACGGTGCCGGTGGCGAGATGGAACTCCAGCAGCAGCGTGGACGCGTACACCTTGCCGCCGTACTGGGCGAAGATCGCCTGGTCGGCGAGGCAGGCCTGGTCGGCGAGGCCTATGCCGGCGCGGCGGGCGTTGCGCAGGGCCCCGACCGTCAGGCTGGTGAGCAGAGAGGCGTGGATGCCCTCGCCCATGCCGTCGGTGACGGACAGCACGAGATGGTCGGCGCTGGTGGACCAGTCGAAGTTGTCCCCGCCGATGGAGTAGGCGGGTTCGAGATGGGCGCCGATGGCGTACTCCTCGCGGGCGCACCCACGGCCGGGCAGCAACTGCCACTGCATCTCGGCGGCCAGGGTGAGCCGGCGGGTGCGGCGGGCCTGGAGATAGAGGTCGGTGTCGCGTCCGGCGGTGGTGACCTCATGGCCGAGCGCGGTCGCGAAGTCGCCCAGCCCAAGGACGAGTTCGGGGGACGCCGTGCCCGCGGGAAGCCGTACGGACAGCACGCCGAGGCGGTCTCCGCGCACGGTGATGGGCAGGTGCACCAGGTGCCCGTCCGGGTCGCGCAGGACCTCGACCACCGGGCTCTGGTGGGTGAAGGCGCTGCCCGCCGGGCCCTCGTGGGCGGACACCGGCTCCTCGGTGTGCGGCAGGTGGGAGACCGGTTGCAGCACGGCCAGTGCGTAGTCGGCCAGCAGGAGGGTGACGTCCTGGGCACCGGCCCGCTCGGCCAGCAGACGGCGGGCGGTGGCGACCAGCGCGTGCGGAGGAGTCGCGCGCAGCTGGGCTTCCATGGATGGAAGCGACTCGAAGGCTTTCACGACATCCACCCTTTCACCCTGGGTCCTCCACGCTATCGCGCGGGTGCCGCGCCTCGGGGGCTGTGCGCTCGGGAGGCTGCGCCGCTCAGGAGGCCGTGGGCTCAAGGGGCCGGGTGCTCATGAGGCCGTGTGCGTGACCGTGTGGCACAGCAGCAGGCAGACGTCGTCGTCGCGTTCGGAGTCGTGCAGGAGGGGTTTCAGCAGCGCGTCGGCGGCCGCGTCCAGATCCTGTTCCAGCTCCGGGGTGCTCAGCCCCGAGAGCGCCTGGCGGAGCCGCTCGATGCCGGGGTCGATGCCCTGCGTCCGGCGCTCGACCAGGCCGTCCGTGTACAGCACCAGGGAGGAGCCCGGCCCGAGCCGGGTGACGTGGTCGGCGTAGGTGTAGGCGATGGGAATGCCCAGCATGACGCCCGGAGCGGCGTCCAGTATCCGCACCGAGCCCCCGGCCTCGCGCACCACGGCGGGCGGATGACCGGCCGACGCCCAGACCACCTCCGGGTCGCCGGGACGGAAGCGGGCGATCATCGCGGTGGCGTACAGCTGCGGTTGCAGATGGCGGAGCATGCGGTGCAGCTGCGTGAGGATCTCGGCCGGGGTGTTGTCCTCGACTGCGTAGGCCCGCAGTGCCGTGCGCAACTGGCCCATGACGACGGCCGCGTGCATCCCGTGCCCGGTCACGTCCCCTATGACGGCCAGCAGGCTCCCGTCGGGCTGGAGGAAGGCGTCGTACCAGTCGCCCCCGATGTTCATGCCCTGGGTGGCCGGGAGATAGCGCGCGGCCAGGAGCAGGCCGGAGGGTTCGGGCAGGTCGGTGAGCTGGGCGCGCTGGAGGGCCTCGGCGGTGTCCCGGTGCTGCTCGTAGCGGCGGGCGTTGTCCAGGGCGACACCCGCCCGGCGGCCGAGTTCGACGAGCATCAGGCAGGTGTCCGCGTCGAAGCGGGGGCCGGGGGCGATGAGGGTGAGCACACCCAGCAGCCGGTGGGTCATGAGGGGGATGGCGAGCAGCGGCCGGTCCGGCGACATGGCGGCGGGCGGCAGGTCGTCGGTGCCCGGCAGGTTCCCGGGGTGCGCGGCGGCGTGCTGCGGGCGGCCGGTGCGGGCGGCGACCACCGCGGCCCGGGAACGCTCCGGCACGGGACCCGTCTGTTCCTCGCCCTGTCCCTCGTCGAGGAGCCAGACGTCGAGGCGCTGCGCGTACTCCGGTACCAGCAGGTCGGTCAGCCGGCGCAGGACCTCGGTGGGGCTGAGGGAGGAGGTGATGGCCGCGCTGGCGTCGGCGAGGAAGTTCAGCAGGCGCCGGGCCCGCTCCACCTCGGCGCGCGCGGACCGCTCGGCCTCCAGCAGCTCCCGCTGGGCCAGTGCGGCGGCCTCCAGGTCGGAGTGCAGGGCCAGCACGCCCTGGTTGGTCTGGTGCAGCTCGTCCCGGTGCAGCTGGACGAGTCGTTCCTGCTCGTCCAGGAGGCACAGTACGGCGGCGGTGTCCTCGTCGGCGGACAGCAGGGCCTCGGACGGCGACGGGTGGGCGGGTACGGCGTCCGGAGCGGGCGGGCGCGGGAGGGGGCAGGTGAGGGTCGGCTCGGCGGCCGGGGGTCCGTCGTCGGCGGTCGCGGCGTCGAAGGGCCGTAGCCATGCGTCGAGCCGGCCCTGGTGGTCGGAGGTGGCCGGACGGGTGAGCAGGTGGAGCTCCCAGGTGCCGCCCTGGTCGAGGCAGTGCCGCAACCGGGCCGACAGGGAGGTCAGGAAGCGGGCCCGGTCCAGTGGCTGGGTGCCGGCCGCGACGACGACGGCGGCGACGGCGGCACGGGCACGGGCCGCGTCCGCCGTCGAGGCGATCTTCCGGACGTCGGAGTTCTCGGTCATGGACTTCCGTCCGCGGCGGGGGTCAGGACGGCCACGCTGGTGTCGTCCCGCAGCGGCCGCGCGGCACTGCCGGAGTCCCGCAGGACGACCGCGGCCACCACGGCGGGGTCGTGGGTGAGGAGCAGGGGGTCGAGGGGCGGCACCCAGCGACTCGGCAGCCCGTCGCTGTGCAGGACGAGCAGGCTGTCCGGATGCCAGTCGGCCCGGCGCAGCGGCACGGTGGCGGGGAAGTGCGCTCCGACGATGCCCGGGTGCGAGATGAACGGCTGCCATCCGGTGCCGGTGCGCAGCCTCGCGCCGATGTTGCCGACGCCGGCGAAGGACAACGTGCCGCTGTCCTGGTCGAGTTGGGCGACCCCGACGGCCGCGCCCCGCGTCCTGCGCAGCGCGCTGTGCAGCCGCCGCAGGAGGTCGGCCGGCGGCAGGTCGGCACCGCGGTGCAGTTCCTCCACGGCGACGGTGGACGCCTCGGCCGCCTTCTCGCCGTGACCGAGACCGTCGGCGAGCAGCAGGGTGACCCGAGAACCGGAACGCGCCCAGCCGAAGGCGTCGCCGGAGTGCTCGGCATGGGCGTAGGAGGCGGTGATCCCTCCGGCCCACACACTTCCGCCGGCCCGCACGCTCCCCGCGCCCGGCGCACTGTCGTCGACCCGATCGCTCTCACCGGCCCGCGCGCTGCCGCCGGCCCGGACGCTCCCGCCGGCCCGCGCGCTGCCGTCGGCCCAGCCATTCCCGCCGGCCCGCGCGCTGTGGTCGGTCCGCTCACTCCCCCCGGTCGGCACGCTCCCGTCGCCCCGCGAACTCTCGTCGCCCGCCACGCCACCGACGGCTCGCGTGTTACCGCCGTCCCACACAGTCCCGCCTGCTCGCGCGCCGCCGCCGTCCCGGACACTCTCACCGGCCCGCGCGCCTCCGCCCTCCCAGAGACTTCCGCCGGACCACACACTCCCCCCGGCCCGCAGGTTTCCCGTGTCCCACACGCTCCCGCCGCCTCGCGCACTCTCGTCGCCCCGGACGCTCCCGCCGTCCCGGACGCCCCCGCCCCGCGCACTCCCGCCGCCCCGCACGTTCCCCCCGGCCGACGACGCGCCCGCCGTCCGCGACCTCCGCGCCGAGCCGATGCGTGCGACCGCCACGGTTCCCTCGCCCGGGCGGCTGTGGAGGTCGAAGTCGTCGGCGACGCGACGGCAGGTGCCGAGGCCCGCGCCGAGGGAGGAGGCGGCGGTGGTGTAGCCGTCCTGGCTGGCCACCCGGACGTCGCCGATGCCGGGCCCGTGGTCGAGCGAGACGATCTGGACGCAGGGGGCGGTCCCCGCGCGGAGGTCGGCCGGGCTCACCAGGTTGATGACGATGCGGCCGCCGCGGGCGTGCTTGACGAGGTTGGTGGCCAGTTCGGTCGCCACCAGCGCCGCGGCCGCCGTGCCGTGGGAGTCGAGCGACACCTCGGCACAGGCGGTCTCCGCGGCCACGCGCACGTCCCGGACCCTGGTGCTCTCCTGGACCGGGATGTCCCAGACCCTGCTCATGGCGCCCCCGTGCGGGGCGAGGGCACCCCGGAGACCCAGTCCGTGACGGTGACGGTGGTGCCCTCGCCGGGACGACTGTCGAGAGCGAACTCCTGGACCAGCCGCTTGGCCCCGCTCAGGCCCATGCCCAGACCGCCCCCGGTGGTGTAGCCGTCGGTCATGGCGAGTTCGACGTCCCGGATGCCGGGGCCGGCGTCGACGAAGGACAGCCGCAGCCCGCGGCAGACGCCCTCCTCCAGCACCGTCATCTCCACGTGCCCGCCGCCGCCGTGCACCAGGGTGTTGCGGGCGAGTTCGCTGGCCGCGGTCACCAGTTTCGTCTGCTGGACCAGGCCGAAGCCGAGGTCGGCGGCGGCCCGGCGCACCTGCTGGCGCACCCAGGCCAGGTCCGCGTCCGAGGCGATGGGCAGCCGGGCGGTCGGGGCGGGTGGGGCATGCATCAAGCATCCCCTTCCGGGTGTGCGGGGGCGGCTGCCGAGGGAGCACGCCCGAGGAGGGCCAGCGCCCTGTCGACGTCCAGGGCCGTCACCAGGCCGGGCAGGGTGAGGCCCAGTTCGACCAGGGTGATGGCCACGGCGGGACGCATGCCGGCCACGACGGTCCGGGTGGCCAGCAGGCGGGCGTTCGCCGCGATCTCGGCCAGGATGCGGCCGAGGAAGGAGTCGACGATCTCCACCCCGGAGATGTCGATGACGACTCCGCCCACCGGCACCGGGTGGTGCGCGATGCGATGGGTGATGTGGTCCTGGAGCTGCTCGGCCGTGCCGTCGTGCAGCTCTCCCTGCAGGGTGACCAGCAGGACGTCTCCCAGTGCCAGGACCGGCACCGAGGAGGCGGGGGTGGCGGGGAGGCCGCTCACCGCGGGCTCCCTCCCTGGGCCGGGCCCTGGGAGACGACGATGCCCTGCTCGGTGAGCGCGTAGGCCAGGGCGTCGGCCAGGCCGGCCCGGGTGATGATCGAGCCGAGGTCGATGCCGAGGTGGACGATGGTCTGCGCGATCGCGGGACGGATGCCCGAGACGATGCACTCGGCGCCCATCAGGCGGGCCGCGGCGACCGTCTTCATCAGATGCTGGGCGACCAGTGAGTCGACGGTCGGCACACCGGTGATGTCGAGGATGGCGTACCGGGCGCGCTGGTCGACGATCGCCTCCAGCAGGCTCTCCATCACGACCTGGCTGCGGGCGCTGTCCAGGGTGCCGATGAGCGGGACGGCGACGATGCCCTCCCACAGCTTGATGACCGGGGTGGCCACCTCCAGCAGCTGGAGGCGCTGCCGGGCGATCAGTTCCTCGCCCGCGCTCACGCTGGTCTCCATGACCACCAGGCGCAGCGTGCCCATCAGGACGGTCAGCGCGAGGAGACAGGCCTCGGCGTGCTCGGCGGAGGACTCCTCGAACTCGGTCCTCAGCAGCGCGAGGGCCGGCTCCCTGAGGCCCGCGACCTCGCCGGCGATCTGGGAGGAGCTGAATCCCGCCTGGGTGCGGGAGGCCGCCATCCGCCCGAGCTGGTCCCGTACGGTGCCGAAGCCGGGAGCCTGCACGTCCTCCAGCCGGCCGGAGCGGGCCACGTCGGCCAGGGCGTCGACCACGGCCTTGCAGGCCTCGACCGCCTCGTCCCGTGAGACGGTGAAGACGGTACGGAACAGGGGCGCGTCCGCCCAGCGCTGGGCGAGCTGTTCGCGCCTGCGTTCCAGGAACCCGCCGAGCTCCTTCGCCACCTCTTCGGCCGTGTCGTGGTCCGCCACCTGCATCGTCTCCCTGCCGCTGTCTCGTCCACCCACCTCACCGCGGGGGGCCATCTTGCAATTATTGCCTTATGACAAACATTATCGTCGCCGCCCAAGGCAAACAACACGCGATCGTCACATCTGCCCGGAGCGCTCGTCACCGGCGCCGGGCCGGCCGTGCCAGTCCAGGCAGACGATCAGGGCGTCGTCGTCCGCGACCGCTTCGCCGCGATGACCGGTCAACTCCCGCAGGATCGCGCGCGGCACCTCGGCGGCGGGCAGCAGCCGGGTGGCGTGGATGGCCCGCGAGAGGGCCGCGTCGCCGTACGCCTCGCCGCGCGGGGAGGCCACGGTGTGCACACCGTCACTGACGAAGACGAGCCGGTCGCCCGGCTCCACCTGGAAGTCCTGGGCGACGTAGTCGGTCTCCTCGAACATGCCCAGGGGCAACTGGGCGTCGAAGTCGACGCGTTCCACGGAGCCGGCGCGCAGCCGCAGCAGCTGCGGGGAGCCCGCGTCCACGACGCTCGCCCGGCCGGTCCTCAGGTCGAAGTCGAACATGAGGACCGACAGATAGCAGCGCCCCCGGTAGTGGGCGTAGACGGCCTGGTCCGCCAGGGCGGCCTGGTCGGCGATGGGGATGTCGGCCCGGCGGGCGTTGCGCAGGGCGTTGATCGCCAGGTTCGTCAGGAGGGAGGCCTCTATCCCCTCCCCCATGCCGTTGGTCACGTAGAGCATCAGGTGGTCGGCCGTGGCGGACCAGTCGAAGTTGTCGCCGAAGATGGCGTACGCCGGTTCCAGCTGGGCCGCGAGCTCGTACTCGGGGCGGGAGCAGGAGCGGCCGGGCAGCAGCTGCCACTGCATCTCGGCGGCCAGGGTGAGCCGGTCCTTGCGGCGCGCCTGGAGGTAGAGGTCGGTGTCGCGCTCGGCCACGAGCACCTCGCGCCCCAGCACGTCGGCGAGCTCGGCGAGCTCGGTCTCGTACCGGCGCGCCTCGTCGGCCGCGGACAGCGTCACCGACAGCACGCCGAGGCGGTCGCCGCGCACACTGACCGGCAGGTGCAGGCGGGCGCGGCCGTCCCGGAGGTCCTCACGGTGGGGCCGCTGGGAACCGAAGGCCCGGCCCGCCGGGCTGTTGTGCACGGACACCGGGTCCAGCGTGTGCGGCAGCACCGAGACCCGCTGAAGGACCGTCAGGCCATAGTCGGCCATGAACAACTCGACGGACCGGGCGCCGTACCGCTCGACGAGCACGGCGCGCACGGCGTCGAGGAGCTCGTGGGGTGCCGCTGTACGCAGGGCGCGCGCAGCGGCCTCGAATCTGTTCACGATGAGAAATACACCAATCTTTCGCCGGACGACGTACGGACCCCGCTCGGGAGGTCCACCATGTGCAAGGGCTGTGCCGGTATCCGCGGCCCACCCGGGGGCCGGTCCGGCGCCTAGTACGCTGACAGGCACCCCAGTGCCTGCGAGAGTGTGACCGTGACTGCCTTCCGCCGCCCCGCGCCCGATGAGGTGGCGCGCGTGACCACGACGGCCGTCGAGCTGCTGGAGGTCGTCTGGGGCCGGGCCTCGACCGCGCCCACCTCCGCGTCCCAGCTGCGGGTGCTGCACATCCTCGAGCACCATGACGGCATCAACCTGCGCACGCTCGCCGAGTCCCTGGCCTCCACGCCGCCGTCCACGAGCCGGCTGTGCGACCGGCTGGTGGCCGCCGGGTTCGTGGAACGGGTGGTGGGCGTGCAGGACCGGCGCGAGGTGCGGCTGCACCTGAGCGGCCGGGGACGGGCCTTCCTCGCCGATCTCCGGGCTCGCCGGGAGAAGGAGCTGAGCAAAGTACTGGCGGACATGCCCGCCGCCAAGCGGGTCGCACTGCTGGAGGGGCTGGAGGCGTTCTGCGCCTCGGCGGCGACGCAGCTGCACGACGCCCCCGGGTCCGACAGCCGGACCGCCTGAACCGCTGTTCGCGGCTTCGATGCCACCGCCACCCCTCGGCGACGGCGCCCCACGCACGGAGCGGTCTCCGTCAACCGGAGCATTCCAGGTCCTTCCCCGCGCACGTCCGACACGGCCACTTTGTTGCCTCCTGACTATTGTTGTCAAACGGCAACAGTGCGCTTTCGCGGCCCTTACTCCGACTCGGTTACCCCGAATCGGCGCGAACTGTGATGGTTGTGTGCCATCTCTCTCGAACGGGGGTATCCGGTGCCGTCAGGGATGCGCCGTACGGCCGCACTCACCTGCGGCGACGCAGGTGAAGGCAGCGTGAAACCGGGCGTCGACGGGCGTGAAGGGGGCAGGGTGACGGCGGCGACCGCGCCGGCTCAGCCGGTGCTGAGCATGCCCTCGCGCAGGCGGGTCAGCAGGCGGTTGATCAGCCGGGAGACGTGCATCTGCGAGACCCCGAGGTGCTCGGCGATCTGCGCCTGGGTGAGTTCCTCGACGAAGCGCCAGTGGATGATCCTGCGGTCGCGGTCGTCGAGCTCGGCGATCATCGGCGCGAGGGCGTGGAAGTCCTCGACCAGTCCGAGCGCCGGGTCCTGGCCGCCGATGAAGTCGGCGAGCGCGCTCTCCCCGTCCTCGCTGCCGCCGAGCGCCGCGTCCAGGGAGGCCGACCGGTAGGCGTTGGAGGCCAGTTGCGCCTCGACGACCTCCTCCTCGGGCAGGCTCATCAGCTCGGACAGCTCGGCGGTGGTCGGCGTCCGGCCCAGCCGGCTGCTCAACTCCTCGCTCGCGCGGGCCAGTTGCACCCGGGCCTCCTGCAACCGCCGGGGCACGTGCACGGCCCAGGAGGTGTCCCGGAAGAACCGCTTGATCTCGCCGACTATGTAGGGGACGGCGAACGAGGTGAACTCGACCTCACGGGACAGCTCGAACCGGTCGATCGCCTTGATCAGGCCGATCATGCCGACCTGGACGATGTCCTCCCGCTCCTCCTGACCGCGGCCGCGGAACCGGCCGGCCGCGTAGCGGACCAGGGAGATGTTCATCTCGATCAGCGTGTTGCGAGCGTACTGGTACTCGGGCGTTCCCTCCTCCAGCACCGCGAGCTTCTCGAAGAACAGCCTCGACAGTTCGCGTGCGTCCTTGGGAGCGACCTGGGAAGGGTCGGTGATCTCCGGCATGTCCGCCGTCCGTCCGGCGGTCCGCACGGTCGTCGCCATGGTGTGCCCCTCCCACTGGGTCGCCTCGCCTGAGCCGGTCAGGCGACCGACGATCAGCCGTCTACCCCCGCCCCTCGCGCATATGCCCGGGCTTTCGCGATCTTCCGCGAACGGGGTACGGGCGCCCGGGAGTGACTTCGGGACGGCCGGGCATCCGCTCTCCGGGCCCGCTCGGTGGCCCGCGACCAACTGCGCCACCCGTAGGGGAGATTCGGCATGATCCTGGACGACAGACCCGTGTCCCCCGCGTCCGACGCGGAGTCCCGCAAGCTGCGGCTGCGGCGCCGGCTGGAGCGGCTGATCGGCGTCGCCGCCACCGAGGGCAACGAACTGATCCCCTTGCGCAACGGCGATCGGATCTTCCCCGCGATGCTCGGGGCGATCCGCTCCGCGCGGCACACGATCGACATGATGACGTTCGTCTACTGGCGCGGCCGGATCGCCCGCGACTTCGCCGCCGCGCTCGCCGACCGGGCCCGCGCGGGCGTGCGGGTACGGCTGCTGCTCGACGGTTTCGGCGCCAAGGAGATCGAACCGAGCCTGCTGGAGCTCATGGGCACCGCCGGTGTGCAGGTGGCCTGGTTCCGCAAGCCGGTCTGGCTGTCGCCGTTCAAGCAGAACCACCGCTGCCATCGCAAGGCGCTGGTGGTCGACGAGCACACGGCCTTCACCGGCGGGGTCGGCATCGCGCAGGAGTGGTGCGGAGACGCTCGGAACCCCGGGGAGTGGCGGGACACCCACGTCCAGGTGCGCGGTCCCGCCGTGGACGGCATCGCCGCCGCGTTCGCCCAGAACTGGGCCGAGTGCCATGACGACCTCTTCGACGACCGTGACCGTTTCACCGAGCACCGCCAGGCCGGCTCGTCGGTCGTGCAGGTGGTGCGCGGCTCCGCCAGTATCGGCTGGCAGGACATGCAGACCCTCATCCGGGTGATGCTGACCTCCGCCGAGGAGCGCTTCCGGCTCGCCACCGCGTACTTCGCGCCCGACGGCTACTTCATCGACCTGCTGTGCGCCACCGCCCGGCGTGGTGTGCGCGTGGAGATCCTGCTCCCCGGCCCGCACACCGACCAGCGGGCCTGCCGGCTCGCCGGTCAGCAGCACTACCGGCGGCTGCTGGAGGCGGGGGTCCGGATCCACCAGTACCAGCCGACGATGATGCACGCCAAGATCATCACGGTCGACTCGGTCGCCTCCCTCATCGGGTCCACCAACTTCAACCGCCGCTCCATGGACCACGACGAGGAGGTCATGCTCGCCGTCCTGGACGAGACGTTCACCGCCGCACTCGACCAGGACTACGAGGCCGACCTGGAGCACAGCGTGGACATCGAACTCGGCCGCTGGAAACGGCGGTCGGCCCTCCAGCGCGCCCAGGAGGCCGCGGTGACCCCCATCAGGCGCTTCCTGTGAAAGGCCCCGCGTCCGGCCCCGAACCCGTGGGTCACCGGAGTCGCGGTCGCAAACGGGTCGTATCGCACTGTGCGTATAGTTGCGTTGTGAGCAACTACAACCCGGACAACGAAACGACAGGGTCGTCGAGCGGCGGAGTGCAGTCCGTCGACCGGGCCATTCACGTACTGGAGATCCTGGCCCGTCGGGGCGAGGCCGGCGTCAGTGAGGTCGCCGCCGAGATCGATGTCCACAAGTCCACGGCGTTCCGGCTGCTCGGGGCCCTGGAGGCGCGCGGCCTGGTGGAGCAGTCGGGTGAGCGCGGCAAGTACCGGCTCGGTTTCGGGATCGTGCGGCTCGCCGGCGCGGTCACCGGGCGCATCGACATCACCCAGCAGAGCCGCCCGGTCTGCGAGGACCTGGCCGAGGAACTCGGCGAGACCGTGAACCTCGCGGTGATGCAGGAGAGTTACGCGGTCAACCTCTACCAGGTGCGCGGCCCGGGTGCCGTCACCGCGCAGAACTGGGTCGGCCAGCTGACCCCGTTGCACGCCACGTCGAGCGGCAAGATCCTGCTGGCCCACCTGCCCGCCGAGGAGCGCTCCGCGCTGCTGACGGAGACCGGCCTGAAGAAGGTCACCCCGCGCACCATCACCGCGAAGACCAAGCTGGAGAAGAACCTCGCCGAGGCCCGGGAGCGCGGATACGCCTGGGCCCTGGAGGAGTTGGAGCTCGGTCTGCACGCCATGGCCGCGCCGGTGCGCGACCGGGACGGCGAGGTCATCGCGGCGCTGAGCGCCTCGGGGCCCGCCTACCGGCTCTCCGAGGAGCGCCTGCACGAGCTCGCCCCGGTGCTGGTCAAGGGCGCGCGGGAGATCAGCCACCGCATGGGTTACCTGGGCTGAGCGCCCAGCCGGGCCTGCACCCAGTCGTGGAACTCGCCGATGTGGTGCTCGCTGGGCACCAGGACGCCGCCCTTGGCGTAGAGCCGTGAGCTCATCCCGGGCTGGGTGCGCTCGCAGGCGTCGAAGTCCTGCCGGTTGACCCGGTCGAACAGCTCCACCGACCTGCTGACGTCCTTCCCGGACTCCACGACATGGGGCAGGTACAGCCAGTCGCACTCGACGATCGTCCGGTCCGCGGCCAGCGGGTACATCCGGTGGAAGATCACATGGTCGGGCACCAGGTTGACGAACACCTGCGGCCGCACGGTGATCGCGTAGTAGCGGCGGTCCTGGTCCTCCGAGACACCCGGCAGCCGGTCGAGGCCCTCCGAGCCGTCCACGGTGAAGCCCTGGACGTCCTCGCCGAACTCCGCGCCGTGTCCCACGTAGTACTGGGCGGCGTAGCCGTCGGCGAACTCCGGGAGCACCTCGGTGAGTTCGGGGTGGATGGTGGCGCAGTGGTAGCACTCCATGAAGTTCTCGATGATCAGCTTCCAGTTCGCCTTGACGTCGTAGACGATCCGGCGGCCGACGCTGAGGTGGTCGATGTCGTAACGCTCGATCGACTCGGTGTCGCCGAGCCGGGTGATCACGTCCTGGATCACCTCCTCGAAGGGCGGCGGGTCCTCGGCGAGGCACACCCAGACATAGCCGAGCCACTCGCGCACGGCCACGCTCGCCAGGCCGTACTCGGTGCGGCCCACGTCGGGCATCTTCGTCAGGTTCGGTGCCGCGACGAGCTTGCCCGTCAGGTCGTACGTCCAGGCGTGGTACGGGCATTGGAAGGCCCGCTTGACCTCTCCGGACTCCTCGGTGCACAGCTTGGCGCCCCGGTGCCGGCACACGTTGAACCAGGCGCGGACCGAGTTGTCCCGCGCGCGGGCGACGAGGATGCTCTCCCGGCCCACCTGGACGGTCTTGAAAGCGCCGGGTCGCGGCAGATCGTCGGCGCGGACGGCGCAGAACCACATCGCTTCGAAGATGCGCTCCTGCTCCTGGGCGAAGATCCCGGGATCCGTGTAGGAGGCGCCGGGGAGGGTGGCGATCAGACTGTCCGGCAGGCTGGTCGAGGTCACAGGGCACTCCTCGGGGATGTCGTGGACCGGTGAAGCACGCCGGGGCGAAGGGGACGGCGTGCCGATCAAAGCGGCTGCGGCGAACTGTCAGGCCGCGGCGGCGAGTTGCTTGCGCCAGCGCATGAACAGCCGCGGCTGGTTCATCCCGAGGACGGCGACCGGCTGCCCGGCGCGCCGGTAGACGGCCAGGACGTTGCGGTCGTCCCGGGCGCCTTCCTCGATCGTCACGCTGTCGGCGCCGGCCGCGTGACCGGCGAACTGGATCTTGACGCCGTACTGGTCGGACCAGAATTAACGCCGCCACCGCGCGGCCCGTTCGACCCCGCCGCCCGCCCCCAGCCCCGC
>NZ_JBHUXV010000141.1:0-21541 GCF_042669125.1 Streptomyces sp. NPDC057253
CCCGGCGAGGGGGGCCACCGCCTTCTGCCGTTCACGGTGTCACTGGGCTCCGGAGGTCTCCGGGAGCCGCGCTCCCGCCTTCTTCAGCGGGATCTCCTTGCCGTCCGAGCCCACGACCTTGCGGTCGCCGAGCGGCTCGTCCAGTGTCACGGTCTTCTGGATCTCCTTGGCGATCATGATGCAGATCTTGTCCGGCCACGGAGTGAAGGTCACCGTGGCCTTCACCGCGCCGGCGCTCTCGCTCGCCGTCGCCGCGTAGTCCCCGCACACCCCGCCGGTGAAGCTCACGGTCAGCTGGTCGCCCTCGGCCGTGTAGCCGTCGATCTTGACGTCCCGCGTCTTCGGCGCGGAGGTCGGTTCGCCGGAGGGGGCCGTGGGGGCGGGCGTCGCGGTGGCCGGTGCGGCGATGTACTTCGGGTCGACTGCCGGATACGTCACCGTGAAGGCGTCCTTCGCACCCGCCTGCCGCACCTCGAACAGCCAGGACGGCACCAGCGCCTGCCGACCGCCCACGAAGTGCGAGGCCAGCCCGAACACCGCCTTGTCGACGGTGAGCGTGTCGCCCGCGGGGCTCGCCGTCGACTGCCCGCAGGGCGCCTCGAAGCGGTCCTTCAGCGGTACGGGACTGGCGCAGCCGCCGATGCCCATGCGGTGGTCGGTCGCCGGCGCCTTGTTCAGCAGGCCGAGCGTCTTCTCGGCGCTCAGCACGGGATACGTGTCGCTCTTCACCGGCGCCTTCAGTTGGCCGGCGCCGCTGACCACCTCGCCCTGCGCGTTCACGGTGACGCCGGTGGCCCAGCCGTAGGTGGGCAGTCCGCCCACGACCGGATCGGCGTTCACCACCCGCTGGGCGCCGATGACCTGGCTCGTGTCGAGCTTCGCGCCGCCCTGACCGACCGCCTTCAGCACCGGTGCGGCGGCCTTCTCCGCGGCGGCCGCGCTCACCGGCTCGTCGGTGTCGGTGCCGGGCTGTGCCCCGCACACGGTTTCGCTGGAGCAGTTGTCGATGACCTGGTAGCGCTGGAAGTTCCACGCCCCCGGCGCCTGCCGGTTCACCTGGAGACCCGTCCCCGAACCGTCCTCGGCCCCGACCCGCCAGACCTGCCCCTGCACCACCGGCTTCCCGCTCACCCCGAGCGCCTCGGCGAGCCGCACCACGTCGTCCTCGCCGACCTGCCCCTGCACCCGGTACACCGGCGCGGACTCAGGTCCCTCGGGAAGGCTCCCGGTCACGCGATAGGTCGCACCGTACGGATTCGGCTCACCCGGCGCGATCCCGTGCCCCGCCCCGTCGCCCCCGCCGTAACCGTCGAGCGCGAGCGGCGGCGGCGTATCGTCCCCGGCGGCCCCGGAGGCCGCACCCCCACCGGCCCCACCGGAGGTACTGGCGGCGAGGTAGGCCCCACCCCCACCGACCAACAGCACGGCAGCGGCTACGGCAGCGATGGCGACGGGGGAGCGGCGGCGTCCCGACCGGGCGGCACCGGTCTCCTCGTGGCGGGGAATCTCGGAGTCGGGGGAGGGGGCCGATCCGGCGTCGAGGTCAGCGGGCTTGTCACCGGGGCCGGCGGGCTCGTCAGAGGTGGTGGGCCCGGCATCGAGGCTCGTGGGCTCATCCGTGGTGGCGGCCCCAGGGCCAGTGAGCTTGCCGAGGTCGGTGCGGGCGGGACCCGGAGCCGGGCCGTCGGCAGGCGCATCGCCGACCGGGGACTCGTCCGTGTCACCGTCGGAGACCTCCTCGGGCCGCTCCGCAG
This sequence comes from Streptomyces sp. NPDC057253, assembly GCF_042669125.1. Classification (NCBI taxonomy): domain Bacteria; kingdom Bacillati; phylum Actinomycetota; class Actinomycetes; order Kitasatosporales; family Streptomycetaceae; genus Streptomyces; species Streptomyces sp. NPDC057253. The sequence continues at coordinate 1,755 of NZ_JBHUXV010000141.1, forward strand.
GAGCGCCCCCCGCGTCGCCCGTCTTCTCGTCGACCGGACCCGCGGACCCGCGCTCCTCCTCGGCGCCCTTCGTCCCGTCGGTGCCCCGGGCCTCCGCAGCGCTCCCGTCACCGCCGCCGGAGGTCTCGCCGTTGTCGGGTCGCTCGGTGTTCACCGCATCGCTCCTTCTGCTGCGCAACTGTCCCTCGACCCTGACCCGGCCCTGTCAAAAAGGTCGGCAAAGGGGTCGTATCCCGCATCCCCTTTCCGGGGGACGGCGATGGGACGCAGCGGGGGAGCGCGCGGTTCCCTCGAACGCGCCGACGCACGCGCTGTGCGTCGGACCGTGACTCAGTCGCCGTACTCCGACACTCAGTCGCCGTACTCCGACATCGCCTCCAGCAGCCGGGCGGACCCCTCGGGAACCGTCACCCCGTGGATGAGCGAGGGAGAAACCGGTACGGAGACGATCCGGTCCGGAACCGCCCAGTGCGGAGCCATCCGGGCGCAGTCGCCCAGCAGCGAGGCAAGGGAGACCTCCAGGTCGGCCGGGACGGGGGCGTACAGCTCAAGGTTCGTCATGACGGAACCGTAAGCACCCCGGAGCCTGTGAAGAAAGATCTACTATCGGGTAGTTTCACCTGCTTCACCGCGCCGCCCGTCACCTCGCAGTACTCCATACGGACCGGATAGCGTTAACCGTCAACACACCCTTCCTCTGGAGAGCCTCGCCGTGCGTATCGCAGTCACCGGCTCCATCGCCACCGACCACCTCATGACCTTCCCCGGCCGCTTCGCCGACCAGTTCGTCGCGGACCAGCTGCACACGGTCTCGCTCTCCTTCCTGGTCGACAACCTCGACGTCCGCCGGGGCGGCGTCGGCGCGAACATCGCCTTCGGCATGGGACAGCTCGGCACCAAGCCGATCCTCGTCGGCGCCGCGGGCTTCGACTTCGACGAGTACCGCGCCTGGCTCGACCGGCACGGCGTCGACACCGCGTCCGTCCGGATCTCCGAGACGCTGCACACGGCCCGCTTCGTGTGCACCACCGACGCCGACCACAACCAGATCGGCTCCTTCTACACGGGCGCGATGAGCGAGGCCCGCCAGATCGAGCTCAAGACCGTCGCCGACCGCGTGGACGGCCTCGACCTGGTCCTCATCGGCGCCGACGACCCCGAGGCGATGCTCCGCCACACCGAGGAGTGCCGGTCCCGCGGCATCCCCTTCGCCGCGGACTTCTCCCAGCAGATCGCCCGCATGAACGGCGACGAGATCCGCATCCTGCTCGACGGCGCCACGTACCTCTTCTCCAACGAGTACGAGAAGGGGCTCATCGAGTCCAAGACGGGCTGGTCCGACGCGGAGATCCTGACGAAGGTGGGCCACCGGGTCACCACGCTCGGCTCGCAGGGGGTGAAGGTCGAGAAGGCCGGCGAGGAGCCGATCCTCGTCGGCTGCGCGGAGGAGGAGCGCAAGGCGGACCCCACGGGCGTCGGCGACGCCTTCCGCGCGGGCTTCCTGTCCGGCCTGTCCTGGGGCGTCTCGCTGGAGCGCGCGGCCCAGGTCGGCTGCATGCTGGCGACCCTCGTCATCGAGACGGTGGGCACGCAGGAGTACCGGCTGCGGCGGGGCCACTTCATGGAGCGGTTCACCAAGGCGTACGGCGACGAGGCGGCGGAAGAGGTCCGGGGGCACCTGGGCTGAGTGCGTCGGCTTGCGGGCGCGTGGGGGCTGGTCGCGCCCCGCGGCGGAGCCGCTGATCGACACAGCCCCGCGCCCCTGACGGCATCACCTGATCCGGCGGATCACATATGCCGTTCCCTTTTCCGCCGGTTCCTCGCCCACGTACTCCTGTTCCCGCATCTCGCACCACGCCGGGATGTCCAGGCGGGCCGCCTCGTCGTCCGAGAGGACCCGGACGGTCCCGCCCACCGGCACGTCCCCGATCACCTTCGCCAGTTCGATGACCGGGATCGGGCACCGCTTCCCGAGGGCGTCCACGACCAGCTCGTCCTCCCGCACCACGACCGCCGGGGCAGCCACCGGGGCAGGGGCGCCGAGCTTCTCCCGGACCCGCGCCACCGCGCCCGGCAGCACCTCCAGGAACCGGTCGACCTCCTCGGAGACCGCCCCGAACGGCAACGACACCCGCACATTCCCCTCACTCAGCACCCCCATCGCCTTCAGCACATGGCTGGGCGTGAGCGTGCTGCTGGTGCAGGACGATCCGGACGAGACGGAGAAACCCTCCCGGTCCAGCTCGTGCAGCAATGTCTCCCCGTCGACATAGAGACAGGAGAAGGTGACGATCCCGGGCAGCCGCCGCTCCGGATCCCCGACCACCTCCACATCGGCGACCAGCTGAGGCACCCGCGCCCGGATCCGCGCCGTCAGCTCCCGCAGCCGTACCGCCTCTTGCGCCGCCTCGGCCCGCACCGCCCGCAGCGAGGCCGCCGCCGCGACGATCGCCGGCAGGTTCTCGAACCCGGGCACCCGCCCCGACTCCCGCTCGTCGGCGGGCCCTTGCGGCGAGAACCGGACCCCTTTGCGCACGGCGAGCAGACCGACCCCGGACGGCCCGCCCCACTTGTGCGCACTGCCCGTCAGCACCGACCAGGGCCCCTCGACCGGCCCCCACCCCAGCGACTGCGCCGCGTCCACCAGCAACGGCACCCCGGCCTCCCGGCACACCCCGGCCACCTCGCCCACCGGCTGCACGGTCCCCACCTCGTGATTGGCCGACTGAAGACACGCCAGGGCGGTATCGGGCCGAAGCGCATCGACGTACGCCTGCGGACTGACGGCCCCCGTCCGCCCCACCGGAACCTCGGTCACGTCAAACAGCTCAGCCGAATGGAGCACGGAGGAATGTTCGACAGCAGACACGATCAGGTGGCGTCCCACCCGCCGACGACCCGCGACTGCCCCAGCGATGCCGAGGTGAACGGCCTGAGTTCCGGAAGAGGTGAAGCTCAGCTCGTCGGGCCGGCACCCCACCCCCTCAGCGGCCGCCTCCCGAGCAGCATCCAACAACATCCGAGCCCGCCGCCCTTCTCGGTACAACCGAGAGGGATCAGCCCACCCTTCATCCAGAGAGGCCAACAGCGCCTGACGGGCAACAGGGTGAAGGGGCGCACTGGAAGCAGCGTCGAAATATGACACCGGGCAACGCTAACCCGCCCAGGGGCGCGGGGAACTGCGCGATCAGCCACAAACCACCCGCAGCCGCCAATCCAGCGAACCCACCGAGTGACTAGGCACCCCTCCCGCTGAACCCCCGGAGGGCGTCGGCTAGGGTTTGGTCCGCATAAACATCCAAACCCCTGCCCGACGCAGGGCGGCGACCGACCACCGAAGAAGGCAGGCCGCAGCCAATCCGCGCGGGCGAGACTCTCGGGAAGGCGCTACGTGAGTCCCAACGGCTCCGACCGCTCGCCGCGGCGCCCGATGCGGCGGAAGCTGCTGCAGGCAATGACCGCGGGCCTGGTCCTGGCGACCGCCACCGGTTGCACATACAAGGACTTCCCCCGCCTTGGTATGCCCACCCCGACCACGGAAGAGGCTCCGCGGATCCTCTCCCTCTGGCAGGGTTCCTGGGCAGCCGCGCTGGCCACCGGCGTGCTGGTGTGGGCCTTGATTCTGTGGAGCTCGATCTTCCACCGGCGCAGCCGGACCAAGGTCGAGGTTCCTCCGCAGACCCGGTACAACATGCCCATCGAGGCGCTGTACACGGTGGTTCCGCTCGTCATCGTCTCGGTCCTGTTCTACTTCACGGCCCGTGACGAGTCGAAGCTCCTCAGCCTCAAGAAGCAGCCCGACGTCACCATCAACGTCGTCGGCTACCAGTGGAGCTGGGCGTTCAACTACATCGAGCCCGTCGCGGGCTCGACGGGCGACGCGAAGACCGACAAGAACCTGGACGCGATTCCGACCCGGTTCAAGAACGACTTCCCGGCGAACGCCGGCGGTGTCTACGACTTCGGGACGCCCGCCACGCGGAACCCGCAGACCGGCAACCCCGGCCCGACTCTCTGGCTCCCCAAGGGCAAGACGGTCCGCTTCGTCCTCACCTCGCGTGACGTCATCCACTCGTTCTGGGTGGTGCCGTTCCTGATGAAGCAGGACGTCATCCCGGGCCACACCAACGCCTTCGAGGTGACCCCCAACAAGGAGGGCACCTTCCTCGGCAAGTGCGCCGAACTCTGCGGCGTCGACCACTCCCGGATGCTGTTCAACGTGAAGGTCGTCTCCCCCGAGCGCTACGAGCAGCACCTCAAGGACCTCGCGAAGAAGGGGCAGACCGGTTACGTTCCCGCGGGCATCGAGCAGACCGCCCACGAGAAGGACCGGGAGACGACGAACCTGTGAGCATCCTCAACGAACCCCAGGGTGCCGCCGAAGCAGGGTCCCACTACGCGGACGAACTGCCGGTCCGGCGCCAGAACCGCGGGAGCGTGGTCATCAAGTGGCTCACCACCACTGACCACAAGACGATCGGCACGCTGTACCTCGCCACGTCGTTCGCGTTCTTCCTGATCGGCGGCGTGATGGCGCTCTTCATGCGCGCCGAGCTGGCCCGTCCGGGCCTGCAGATCATGTCGAACGAACAGTTCAACCAGGCGTTCACGATGCACGGCACGATCATGCTGCTGATGTTCGCGACGCCGCTGTTCGCCGGCTTCACCAACTGGATCATGCCGCTGCAGATCGGCGCGCCCGACGTGGCGTTCCCGCGGCTGAACATGTTCGCCTACTGGCTCTACCTGTTCGGCTCGACGATCGCGGTCGGCGGCTTCCTCACCCCGCAGGGCGCGGCCGACTTCGGCTGGTTCGCCTACTCCCCGCTGTCGGACGTGGTCCGCAGCCCGGGCGTCGGCGCCGACCTGTGGATCATGGGTCTGGCCTTCTCCGGCTTCGGCACGATCCTCGGTGCGGTCAACTTCATCACCACGATCATCTGCATGCGCGCGCCCGGCATGACGATGTTCCGCATGCCGATCTTCACCTGGAACGTGCTGCTGACCGCGGTGCTGGTCCTGCTCGCCTTCCCGGTCCTCGCCGCCGCGCTGTTCGCGCTGGAGGCGGATCGGAAGTTCGGGGCACATGTCTTCGACGCGGCCAACGGCGGAGCGTTGCTGTGGCAACACCTCTTCTGGTTCTTCGGCCACCCAGAGGTGTACATCATCGCGCTGCCGTTCTTCGGCATCATCTCCGAGGTCATCCCGGTCTTCTCCCGCAAGCCGATGTTCGGCTACATGGGCCTGATCGGCGCGACCATCGCGATCGCGGGTCTGTCCGTGACGGTGTGGGCGCACCACATGTACGTCACCGGCGGCGTTCTGCTCCCGTTCTTCTCCTTCATGACGTTCCTCATCGCCGTACCGACCGGCGTGAAGTTCTTCAACTGGATCGGAACGATGTGGAAGGGGTCGCTGAGTTTCGAGACCCCGATGCTCTGGGCCACCGGCTTCCTGATCACCTTCACCTTCGGTGGTCTGACCGGTGTCATCCTGGCCTCGCCGCCGCTGGACTTCCACGTCTCGGACTCGTACTTCGTGGTGGCGCACTTCCACTACGTCGTGTTCGGCACCGTCGTCTTCGCGATGTTCTCCGGCTTCCACTTCTGGTGGCCGAAGTTCACCGGCAAGATGCTCGACGAGCGCCTCGGCAAGATCACCTTCTGGACGCTGTTCATCGGCTTCCACGGCACCTTCCTGGTCCAGCACTGGCTGGGCGCCGAGGGCATGCCGCGTCGGTACGCCGACTACCTGGCGGCCGACGGCTTCACCGCCCTGAACACGATCTCGACGATCAGCTCGTTCGTGCTCGGCCTGTCGATCCTGCCGTTCCTCTACAACGTGTGGAAGACGGCCAAGTACGGCAAGCCGGTCGGCGTCGACGACCCGTGGGGCTACGGCCGCTCCCTGGAGTGGGCGACCTCCTGCCCGCCGCCGCGCCACAACTTCCTCACCCTGCCGCGGATCCGCAGCGAATCCCCGGCGTTCGACCTGCACCACCCGGAGATCGCCGCTCTCGACCAGCTCGAGAACGCCGGCCACGGTGAGAAGGCTCTCTCGGGCGGCAAGGAGGCCGGCAAGTGAAGATCCAGGGACGGATGTTCATCTGGCTGAGCGTCTTCATCCTCGTCATGGCGATCGTCTATGGCGTGTGGTCGAAGGAGCCGGCCGGTACCACCGCGCTCTTCCTGGCCTTCGGCCTGTCCGTCATGATCGGCTTCTACCTCGGCTTCACGGCCAGGCGGGTGGACGCCGGCGCGCAGGACAACAAGGAGGCCGACGTCGCGGACGACGCCGGCGAGGTCGGGTTCTTCAGCCCGCACAGCTGGCAGCCGCTCGCCCTCGGCTTCGGCGGCGCCCTCGCCTTCCTGTCGGTCGCGATCGGCTGGTGGCTGCTGTACTTCTCGGTGCCGGTGATCCTGGTCGGCCTGTACGGCTGGGTCTTCGAGTACTACCGCGGTGAGAACCGCACCCAGTAGCACGAGCGGAGCTCAACAGGAGCCCGGACACTCCGTCAGGAGCGTCCGGGCTCCTGCGTTTGCCGCAAGAGTGATCACTCGTACGAGTCACCCGGCGTGCCGCAGTTGACTTCGCTTCCTAGCGTGAAGTCATGAACCACACTCCGCGCACCCGCACCGTCCTGAGCTGCACGATGCTGGTGGTCGCCTTCGGCATAAGCACCTCGGCCTGCGGGTCCGACGGGAACCCGCTGGCTGCCACGCCGTACGACGCGGCGGACCAGATCGCCTTCAACGCGCCCACCAGCGACGGCAAGAAGGCCGATCCGGACAAGCCCCTGGAGGTCACCGCCGACGACGACGGCCGTATCACCGACGTCACCGCCACGGACGCCACAGGCCGCTTCGTGGCGGGCGAACTCTCCGCCGACGGCTCCCGCTGGCACAGCACCTCCGCACTGGCCGCCAACGCCCACTACACGGTCCGGGTGAGCACCGAGGACGACGACGGGGCGCCGGGCCGCAAGGTCCTCTCCTTCGACACCAGCAAGCCGCTGGGCAAGAAGCGCCTGAACGTCACCTTCGGTCCCAAGTCGGGCACCTACGGTGTCGGCCAGCCCGTCACTGCCAAGCTGGACAAGCCCGTCAAGGACAAGGCGCAGCGGGCGGTCGTCGAGCGGGCCCTCAGGGTCGACGCCACGCCCGCCGTGCAGGGCGCCTGGTACTGGGTGGACGACAAGGAGCTCCACTACCGGCCCAGGGAGTACTGGCCCGCCCACGCCACCGTCCAGGTCCGCAGCGAGCTGGAGGGCGTCAAGGTCGGCGACCGGCTCTGGGGCGGCAAGACCAAGCCCGTCAGGCTGACCATCGGCGACCGCATCATCGCCGTGACGGACGCCTCCTCGCACGCGATGACCGTCTACAAGAACGACCAGGTCATCAAGGAACTCCCGGTCACCACCGGCAAGCCCGGCTTCGACACCCGCAACGGCGTCAAGGTCGTACTGGGCAAGGAGTACTTCGTACGTATGCGCGGCACCAGCATCGGCATCGCCGAGGGTTCCTCGGAGTCGTACGACCTGCCGGTCTACTACGCGACCCGCGTCACCTGGAGCGGCGAGTACGTGCACGCCGCCCCCTGGTCGGTCGGCTCACAGGGCTACGCCAACGTCAGCCACGGCTGCACCGGCATGAGCACCGCGAACGCCGAGTGGTTCTTCGAGACGGTCCACGAGGGCGACGTGGTCAAGGTCGTCAACTCCGACGGCAAGACCATGGAGTCCTTCGGCAACGGCTTCGGCGACTGGAACCTGGACTGGCAGAAGTGGCGCCAGGGCAGCGCGCTGGTGGCAGCACTCCCGGACGCCCCGAGCGCAGACCAGACGGCACGGCTGCGACCGACGTCAGTGTGACCCACCCAGGGGCGCGGGGAACTGCGCGACCAGCCACAACGGACCCGCAGCCGCCCGCGAACCGCAGAACCGTGCTCCTAGGCGCTCAGGGCCTTCCGAGACCGCAGCAAAGAAGCCAGCGCCGACGCGAACTCCACCGGATCCACCGGATGAGCCACCGCACCCTCGGCCCGGCTCCACGTGGCCAGCCACGCATCCTGCGGCCGCCCGATCAGCAACAGCACCGGCGGACAGTCGAACACCTCGTCCTTGATCTGCCGGCACAGCCCCATCCCGCCCATGGGCACGGCCTCGCCGTCGAGGACGCAGACGTCGATCCCGCCCTTGTCCAGCTCCTTCAGCACCGCCGCAGGGGTCGCGCACTCCACGAACTCCACCACCGGAACATCGGGAGCGGGACGCCGCCCCGTCGCCAGCCGAACTTGCTCGCGGGTGTTGGAATCGTCGCTGTAGACCAGCACCGTGGCGGTCGGCTGCATTGTTCCTCCGTGACGTCAGCGTCGTAAGGACAGGCCCGTTGGCCCGGATGCTACTCCCTTGAACACCACGTCAACACCGGTACGGACCAGCAAGACACTCCGAACGGCACCCCCCGGAGTGAGGGCGGGATAAGCGACCGACATAATGTCGGTCGTGGCGACAGCAACGACAGTAGACACCGGGCACGCGCACCCGTCGGTCAACCGACCGAACCTCACCAGCGTCGGAACCATCATCTGGCTGAGTTCCGAGCTGATGTTCTTCGCGGCCCTCTTCGCGATGTACTTCACCCTGCGATCGGTGACGGGACCCGATCACTGGAAGGAAATGGCGCACAGCCTGAACTTCCCGTTCTCGGCGACGAACACCACGATCCTGGTGCTCTCCTCGCTCACCTGCCAGCTCGGCGTCTTCGCCGCCGAGCGCGGTGACGTGAAGAAGCTCCGGGGCTGGTTCATCGTCACGTTCATCATGGGCGCGATCTTCATCGGCGGTCAGATCTACGAGTACACGGAGCTGGTGAAGAAGGACGGGCTGTCCCTGTCCTCCGACCCGTACGGCTCGGTGTTCTACCTGACCACCGGCTTCCACGGTATGCACGTGACGGGCGGCCTGATCGCGTTCCTGTTCGTTCTCGGGCGTACCTACGCGGCCAAGAGGTTCACCCACGAGCAGGCGACCGCCGCGATCGTCGTGTCCTACTACTGGCACTTCGTCGACGTCGTCTGGATCGGCCTCTTCGCCACGATCTACATGATCAAGTAGCCGGGCCCGCTCCCGACATCGCAAGCATCGACGCAGAAGATCCTGACACCGGGGTAATCCGTGAAAAAGCTCTCCGCACGACGACGCCACCCGCTGGCGGCGCTCGTCGTCCTACTCCTCGCGCTGGCATGCACCGGGGGGCTGTACGCCGTGTTCGCGCCCGCGAGCAAGGCGCAGGCAGATGAAACCGCCCAGTCCCTGGCCATCGACGAGGGCAAGAAGCTCTTCGCCGTAGGCTGCGCCAGCTGCCACGGCACCGGCGGTCAGGGATCCTCCGACGGACCGAGCCTGGTGGGCGTGGGCGCCGCGGCCGTCGACTTCCAGGTCGGCACCGGCCGTATGCCGGCCCAGCAGCCGGGCGCGCAGGTTCCGCGCAAGAAGGTCATCTACACGCAGGCCGAGATCGACCAGCTGGCCGCGTACATCTCCTCGCTGGGCGCGGGTCCGACCATCCCGACCGAGGCGCAGTACGGCCCCGACGGTGCCGACATCGCCAAGGGCGGTGAGCTGTTCCGCGACAACTGCACGCAGTGCCACAACTTCACCGGCAAGGGTGGCGCGCTGACGCACGGCAAGTTCGCGCCCAGCCTCGAGGGTGTCGACCCGAAGCACATCTACGAGGCCATGCAGACCGGCCCGCAGAACATGCCGTCGTTCCCCGACACCACGCTGTCGGAGCAGAACAAGAAGGACATCATCGCGTACCTGAACGCGGTCAACGGCGACGACACCGTGAGCCCCGGCGGCCTTGAGCTGGGCGGTCTCGGCCCGGTCTCCGAGGGCCTGTTCGCCTGGATCTTCGGCCTCGGCGCGCTGATCGCGGTCGCCGTCTGGGTCGCCGCTCGGACCGCAAAGGCCAAGAAGTCATGAGTAGCCAAGACATTCCAGAAGAGAACCTGCCCGCAGAGCAGGACGCGCACGGCGCGGTAGGCGTCGCGGACGAGCAGAACCCGTTCGCCGACCCCGGTCTGCCGCCCCACGAGCACCGGGTGCAGGACATCGACGAGCGGGCCGCCAAGCGGTCCGAGCGCACGGTGGCCATGCTGTTCACGGTCTCGATGCTGTCGACGATCGGGTTCATCGCCTCGTACGTGGGCATCCCCCACGACAAGTCGATCTTCGTCTTCCCGATCGGGCACATCAACGCGCTGAACTTCGCGCTGGGCCTGACCCTCGGTCTCGCCCTCTTCGCGATCGGCGCGGGTGCGGTCCACTGGGCCCGCACCCTGATGTCCGACGAGGAGATCGCCGACGAGCGTCACCCGATCGAGGCGCCCCCCGAGGTCAAGGCCAAGGTCATGGCCGACTTCAAGCAGGGCGCCAAGGAGTCGGCGCTCGGCCGCCGCAAGCTGATCCGCAACACGATGTTCGGCGCGCTGGCCCTGTTCCCGCTCTCCGGTGTCATGCTGCTGCGCGACCTCGGTCCGCTGCCCGGCACCAAGCTCCGCCACACCATGTGGTCCAAGGGCAAGCTGCTGGTCAACATGAACACCGACCAGCCGCTGCGTCCCTCGGACGTCGCGGTCGGCTCCCTCACCTTCGCCAAGCCCGAGGGCTTGGAGGAGCACTCCGAGGAGTTCCAGACCGAGATCGCCAAGGCCGCCCTGATGATCGTCCGGCTCCAGCCCGACAACATCAAGGACAAGCGCGAGCTCGAGTGGTCGCACGAGGGAATCGTCGCGTACTCGAAGATCTGCACCCACGTCGGTTGCCCGATCTCCCTGTACGAGCAGCAGACGCACCACGTGCTCTGCCCCTGCCACCAGTCCACCTTCGACCTCTCCGACGGTGCCCGGGTGATCTTCGGCCCCGCCGGTCACGCCCTGCCGCAGCTGCGCATCGGCGTGAACGACGAGGGCTACCTTGAAGCGCTCGGCGACTTCGAGGAGCCCGTCGGTCCTGCATTCTGGGAGCGCGGATGAGCACTACAGAGTCCACCGAAGCCCGCTCTCGCGGGAAGGCACCGGCCGGCGAGCGTGTCGCCGACTGGGCCGACGGCCGGCTGGGGATCTACTCCCTGGCCAAGGCCAACATGCGCAAGATCTTCCCCGACCACTGGTCGTTCATGTTGGGTGAGGTCTGCCTCTACAGCTTCATCATCATCATCCTCACGGGTGTGTACCTGACGCTGTTCTTCCACCCGTCGATGAACGAGGTGGAGTACCACGGCAGCTACGTCCCGCTGCAGGGACAGCTGATGTCCGAGGCGTTCAACTCGACCATGCACATCTCCTTCGATGTGCGCGGTGGTCTGCTGATCCGGCAGATCCACCACTGGGCGGCGCTGATCTTCCTCGCCGGCATGTTCGTGCACATGATGCGGGTGTTCTTCACGGGCGCGTTCCGCAAGCCGCGTGAGGTCAACTGGCTGTTCGGCTTCCTGCTGTTCGTCCTCGGCATGTTCACCGGCTTCACCGGTTACTCGCTCCCGGACGACCTGCTCTCCGGCACCGGTGTCCGCTTCATGGAGGGCGCGGTCCTGTCCGTGCCGATCGTCGGCACGTACCTGTCGTTCTTCCTGTTCGGCGGGGAGTTCCCGGGCGGCGACTTCGTGGCCCGCTTCTACTCGATCCACGTCCTGCTGCTGCCGGGCATCATGCTCGGTCTGGTCGTCGGCCACCTGATCCTGGTCTTCTACCACAAGCACACGCAGTTCGCGGGCCCCGGCAAGACGAACAACAACGTGGTCGGCATGCCGCTGCTGCCGGTCTACATGGCCAAGGCCGGAGGCTTCTTCTTCCTGGTCTTCGGTGTCATCGCGGCCATCGCGGCGATCGCCTCGATCAACCCGATCTGGTCGATGGGCCCCTACCGTCCGGACCAGGTGTCCACGGGCGCCCAGCCGGACTGGTACATGGGCTTCTCCGAGGGCCTGATCCGTGTCATGCCGGGCTGGGAGATCAACTTCTGGGGTCACACGCTCGTCCTGGGTGTGTTCATCCCGCTGATGATCTTCCCGCTGGTCCTGGTCGCGATCGCGGTCTACCCGTTCATCGAGTCCTGGGTCACCGGCGACAAGCGCGAGCACCACATCCTGGACCGCCCGCGCAACGCCCCGACGCGTACGGCCTTCGGTGTCGCCTGGATCACCTGGTACTTCGTGCTGCTGGTCGGTGGTGGAAACGACCTCTGGGCCACCCACTTCCACCTGTCGATCAACGCCATCACCTGGTTCGTGCGGGTCGCGTTCTTCGTCGCCCCGGTCCTCGCGTTCATCGTCACCAAGCGGATCTGCCTCGGCCTCCAGCGCCGTGACAAGGACAAGGTGCTGCACGGGCGCGAGTCCGGCATCATCAAGCGCCTGCCGCACGGTGAGTTCATCGAGGTGCACGAGCCGCTCAGCCAGGAGCAGCTGCACACGCTCACGGCACACGAGCAGTACAAGCCGGCCGCGATCGGCGCCACGGTCGACGAGAACGGCGTCGAGCGCAAGGTCAAGGGCACCGAGAAGCTGCGCGCCAAGCTGAGCGAGGCGTACTACGGCGAGGAGTCCCAGATCGCCAAGCCGACCGTCGAGGAGTACAAGGAGATCACCAGCGGCCACGGCCACCACTGATCCCTGCTTGTCGCTGCGCTCGCCACAGCGCGGTTGAAAGGACCCCGTCCGAATCCCGGACGGGGTCCTTTGCCGTGCGGGTGCGGCTTCGGTGGGGGCGGGCGCTTTTTGCGCAGTTCCCCGCGCCCCTGAGATGGCCCGTCCGAACACCGGACGGGGGCCTGCGACGTGCTGTGGGCTGGATAGGGTGGCAGCAGACTTCTCTACGACATCTGGAGCGGCCCCATGAGCGCTGTGACCCCCGCTGGAGGCGACATCGCGGCGGGCCGTTCCTGGCCCGAGGTGTTGAACGCCCTGCTGTACGGGCGGGACCAGAGCGCCGACGCCACGGCGTGGGCGATGGACCGGATCATGCAGGGCGAGGCGACCGACGCGCAGATCGCCGGGTTCGTGGTCGCGCTCCGGGCCAAGGGCGAGACGGTCGAGGAGATCAACGGGCTGGTGCGGACGATGTACGCGCACGCCAATGTGATCGAGGTCCCCGGGCGGACGGTCGACATCGTCGGCACCGGCGGCGACGGCGCCAAGACCGTCAACATCTCCACCATGTCGGCGATCGTCGTGGCCGGAGCCGGCGCCACGGTCGTCAAGCACGGCAACCGGGCCGCCTCCTCCGCGTCCGGCGCCTCGGATGTCCTGGAGAAGCTCGGCGTCAATCTGGAGCTGACGCCGAAGCGGGTGGCCGAGGTCGCCGAGGAGGCCGGGATCACCTTCTGCTTCGCGATCAAGTTCCATCCCGCGCTGCGTCACGCGGGCGCCGCACGCGGCCAGTTGGGCATCCGCACGGTCTTCAACATCCTCGGCCCGCTGACCAACCCCGCCCGGGTGCGCGCCCAGGCCGTCGGGGTCGCGGACCCGCGCATGGCCCCGGTCGTCGCGGGCGTCTTCGCCGAGCGCGGCAACTCCTCGCTGGTCTTCCGCGGTGACGACGGCCTCGACGAGCTGACGACCACCTCGACCTCCCACGTCTGGGTCGTCCGGGACGGCAAGGTCACCGAGGAGAGCTTCGACCCCCGTGACGTCGGCATCGAGCTGGTCCCGGTCGAGGCCCTGCGCGGTGGTGACCCGGCGTACAACGCGGAGGTCGCCAGGAAGCTCCTGGACGGCGGGACGGGCCCGGTCCGGGACGCCGTACTCCTGAACTCGGCGGCCGCGCTGGTGGCCCTGGACCCGGGCACCGGGACGCTGGCCGAGCAGCTGCGGGCCGGGATGGACAAGGCCGCGGAGTCGATCGACTCCGGGTCGGCCAAGCGGACGCTGGAGCGCTGGGTGGCCGCGAGCAACGCGTAGCGGCCGGCGGGGTGTCGTCCCGCGATCCGGACACGGGTTGCGGGACGACGATCACATCGCGTAGGTTTTTTGACCAGGTCATGAGTGACAGTCATGAGGCCCCGGCCGACTGTCCGGCAACCCTCCGTCCGTGGCGGGGTGCCCCGGGTGAAGACCAGGCCGTAGGCAGCGAGGTCTGCGGCAAGCGCGGATCCCTCACGAACCAGGGATCCTGGTCGTTCGAGGAGTCTTCCGTGAGCAAGCGAATGCGCTAGGGCGCCGAGCCCCGCCTCCGCACACCCCTCTCACCCTTCACTTTTCACGGGAGTCCCCCATGTCTGTCTCCACCGCTGCCTCCGTCCAGTCGCTTTGTGCCCAGCTGCCCGTTCTGGGCCGGGATGTCACCGTCCCGCTCGTCACGGGTGGCGAAGTCACCTACGCGGCGCTCGACTACGCGGCCAGCGCCCCCGCCCTCCAGCGCGTCTGGGACGACGTGGCGGCCTACGCGCCCTACTACGGCAGCGTGCACCGCGGGGCCGGCTACCTCTCCCAGCTGTCGACCGACCTCTTCGAGAACGCCCGCAGGACCGTCACCGAGTTCCTCGACTGCCGTGCGGACGACCAGCTGATCTTCACCCGGTCGACCACCGACTCGCTCAACCTCCTCGCCGCCGCCCTCCCCGCCGACTGCCAGGTCTTCGTCTTCGAGACCGAGCACCACGCGAGCCTGCTGCCCTGGAAGGACGCCCGGGTCAGCTACCTCGACGCCCCGCGCACCCCGCTCCAGGCCGTCGAGACCCTGGAGAAGGCCCTCGCCGCCCGGGACCCCTACGGCCCGGCCCTGGTCTGCGTCACCGGTGCCTCCAACGTCACCGGTGAGCTGTGGCCGGTCCGCGAGCTGGCCGCCGCCGCCCACGCCCATGGCGCCCGGATCGTCCTCGACGCCGCCCAGCTCGCCCCGCACCACCCGGTGAGCGTCCGCGACCTCGACGTCGACTGGGTCGCCTTCTCCGGCCACAAGCTGTACGCCCCCTTCGGCTCCGGAGTCCTCGCCGGCCGCGCCGACTGGCTCAGGGCGGCCGACCCCTACCTCGCGGGTGGTGGCGCCAGCCGCAAGGTCACCCGGCGCGAGGACGGGGGAGTGGACGTGGAGTGGCACGACAGCGCCGCCCGCCACGAGGCCGGCTCCCCGAACGTCATCGGCGCCTACTCCATCGCGTCGGCCTGCAAGGCCCTCACCGAGGCCGGCTTCGACACCCTGGTCGCCCGTGAGCAGCACCTGATCGAGAAGGTCCGCGAGGGCCTCGCCGAGGTCCCCGAGGTCCGTGTCCTCTCCCTGTTCGGCGACGACGCCCCCCGCGTCGGCGTGATCTCCTTCGTCGTCGAGGGCTGGAACAGCTCCCACTTCGCCGCCGCCCTGTCCGCCGAGTACGGCATCGGCGTCCGCGACGGCCTCTTCTGCGCCCACCCCCTCGTCCGCACCCTCCTCGGCAGCGACCCGCAGACCCAGGGCGAGTGCGGGGCCCCCGAGGCGGCGCCCGGTGAGAAGTCGCTGAACGCGATCCGGGTGAGCTTCGGCGCGGGCACGCCGGACGAGCACGTGGAGCGGTTCGTGAAGGCCGTGAAGGAACTGGTCGCGGACGGTGCGAAGTGGTCGTACCGCACGGAGGACGGCCGCTGCGTCCCGGCCGTCTGACGTACCGGCGTCCACCCCGCGTATACGCTCGACCCCGGCAGCCGTACGGAGGCAGGGGGAGCACGGGGTGCAGGAGCTGCGCGAGACGGACCCGCGGACCATCGGGCCGTACGAGGTCCTGGGCAGACTCGGGTCCGGCGGGATGGGCGAGGTGTATCTCGCCGAGGCGCGCGGCGGGCCCCGGCTGGCCGTGAAGGTCGTCCGCGCCGAGCACGCCGAGGACCGCACCTTCCGCGCCCGTTTCCGCCACGAGGTGCGGGCCGCGCAGACCGTCGGCGGAGCCGGCACCTACACCGCGCGGGTCGTGGACGCGGACACCGGGGCCGCCCGGCCGTGGATGGCCAGCGAGTTCGTGGCGGGCCCCAACCTGCGGGACGCGGTGCTCGACCAGGGGCCGCTGGGCGCGGACGCGGTACGGCTGCTGGCGGGCGCGCTCGCCGAGGCGCTCGCCGCGATCCACGCCAAGGGCCTGGTGCACCGGGACCTCAAGCCCTCCAACATCCTGCTCGCGCCGGACGGGCCCCGGGTCATCGACTTCGGGATCGTCCGGGCGCTGGAAGGCACCGCGCTGACCCGGACCGGGGTGGTCGTCGGGTCGGTCGGCTACCTCTCGCCCGAGCAGATCCGCAACGGCGCCCAGGTGGTCCCGGCCAGCGACGTCTTCTCCCTGGGCGCGGTGCTCGCGTACGCCTCGGGCGGCAAGGAACCCTTCGGCGAGGGGCAGGACTCGGTCGTCCTGCTGCGGATCCTGACCGGGGACGTCGACCTGTCCGCCGTACCGGAGGAACAGCTGCCGCTGGTGGAGGCCTGTCTGCGGGACGATCCCGCGGCGCGGCCGACGCCCGCCGAGCTGGTCGCGGCCGTGGGGCACACCGCCGGCTCGCTGCGGGAGGGCCTGCGGGAGGGGTGGTTCTCCAGGGGGACGCCGACCGTGGCCCTCGGCGGTGGCGAGCGCTGGGTGCCGGAGGACGGGGCGCGGGAGCGGCTCAGCGGGGTGGAGTACGTGGCGCCCACGACGGTCACCGACGTGCCCGTGGCCACCTCCGCCGCCGCGCCGGAGCCCTCGCGGCGTCGGATCCTGGCGGCCTGGGCCGGTGGCGCGGGGGCGGTGGGCGCCGGGGGCCTGGGCTGGTGGCTGCTGCGGAGTGGCTCGGACTCCTCCGCCTCCTCCGCGGGCGCCGGACGGACCGTGCAGGGCGGCTCCGCCGCGGCCGAGGTGGGATGGACGTACGCCGTGCAGGGGCTCGGCGGGCGGCGCGGACCCTGTGCCGCCGTCTCGCCCGACGGCACCCGGGTGTACGTCGGCGGCGCGGACGGCTCGATGCACGCCCTGGACCTGAACGGCCGGACGGTGTGGCGGACCGCGCTGGGCGGCGAGGCCATGTCCCCGCTCGCCACCGCCGACGGCGTGTACTGCCTGCTGGAGGACGACAAGGAGGGCGCCTCCGAGCTGTGCGCGCTCGGCCCGCGCGGCAAAATCCGCTGGACGAAGGCCTTCGCCGCGAACAGCCAGTTCCCGGTGGCCTTCGGACGACTGGTCCTGGTGTCCTACGGCGACGGCTCGGAGGCGGGCGGGGTGCGCGCCTACGCCCCCGACGGCAGCGTGCGCTGGTCCACGCCGACCGGCGCGGCACCCACCAGCGAGCCCCTGGTCGCGGACGGGGTGGTCTACGTCGGCACCTTCGGGGACCAGGTGCAGGCCCTGGACGCGAAGACCGGCAGGCGGCTGTGGGCCACCAAGGCCGGCACCGACACCGGGCGGCCCGCGCTGGTCGGCGGCACCCTGATGGTCGGCTCCGGCGGCGAGCAGATGCTGCACGGCCTCAGCCGCGCGGGCAAGCTGCTGTGGAACTCCGGAAACGACAAGGTGTACGGCAGCCGCTACTTCACCTGCGTGCCCTTCGCCGGGCTCGGCGTCACCGCGTCCGACTTCGAGCTGGTCGCCCTCGACCCCGCCGACGGATCGACGGCGTGGTCCTTCCTGTTCACCGACGACGGCAGCCAGTACAGCGACCCGGTGGTCTTCGGCGACACCGTCTACGTACGCCGGGGGTCGACGCTCTACGGCCTTGACCGCAAGGGCAGACGGGTCTGGCGGAAACGGGTCCAGGGCGGTGCGTCCGTCGGCACCCAGGCACCGGTCGTCCGGGACGGCCGGGTCTACGTGGCGACCGCCGACGGCATTACGGTGCTGGCGCTCGGCTCCTAGCCGTCGGGTTCGGTCAGCTGTCCAGACCGATGGCGAACGCGGCCTCCAGGTCGTGCTGGGAGTAGGTGCGGAACGCCACGTGGGTGTCGGTCGCCTCCACGCCCGGGATCTTGCTGATGCTGCCCGGGATCACCTCCGCCAGATCCTCGTGCTGCTTGACCCGGACCATGGCGATCAGGTCGTACGTCCCCGTCACGGAGAAGACCTCGCTCACGGACTCCAGCGCGGCGATCCGCTCCGCGATCTCGGGGATCCGGTCCACGCTGGTCTTGATGAGGACGATCGCGGTGATCACGGCTGGTTCTCTCCCTCGGGGGCCGGAGCTGGGGCGGCCTTCACTCTAGTCGTAGGGCCGAAGCGCACCCAGGCGAAGACCAGGCCCAGGCCGAAGCCCACCACGTGGGCCAGATAGGCCACCCCCGGTCCGTCGCTCGCCCGGCCCGCCGCCAGCCACTGGAGGGTCGCCCAGAACGGCAGGACGACCCAGGCCGGAAAGCGCAGCGGCAGGAAGAAGAGGAACGGCAGGAGACTGGTCACCCGGGCCCCGGGGAACAGGAAGAGGAACGCTCCGAGGACCGCGGAGATCGCCCCGGACGCGCCGACCAGGGACTGCTCCGAGCCGGCGTTGGCGGCCGCGTAGCCCAGCAGGGCGAGGTAACCGCAGCCGACGTAGAAGAGGAGGAACTGCACCCGGCCCATCCGTTCCTCGGTCATCACGCCGAAGACGTAGAGGAAGAGCATGTTGCCCAGCAGGTGCACCCAGCTGCCGTGGATGAACAGCGCGGTGGCCGGGGACAGTGCGGCGCCGGCGGAGTCCTCGAAGAGCTCGGCGGGGACCACGCCCCAGCGGTGGAACCAGGCCCGCTGGGCGGCCTGGAGCGCGGCACCGTGGCCGTAGGCCGGATTGAGGCCGGACGCGGGGCCGGCCAGGAAGATCAGGAAGCACAGCGCGATCAGACCGTAGGTGACCGGTGCCGACCCCCACAGCGACCTGTTTCCTCCACCGACCGTCACCCTCCAGTTGCGGATCATGAACACAGAGCATGACGTAACGGGACGCAAGCCGACAGACCGCCTCGCCGCCGTGGACGCCCGAGCGGCGAGTACCCGCCAGGCCTTAGGGTTACGTGCCACACCCCGGGGACCCCGGTGTGTGGCGGACAATAGAAGGCCTAGAAGGAAAGAGCACAGGCACGATGACGGTTCCCCTCCCGACCGCCTCGACGCGGTGGCGCTGCACCCTCTGCGGCAATCTCACGCGCTTCGACGTGACCCGCTCGTCGAAGGTCGTCGAGTACGTCCACCTCGACCTGGCCGGAGAGCCCAAGGTCGAGGAGCGGGAGGTGGTCAGTGAGACCATCGAGTCGGTGCGGTGCCGCTGGTGCAACGCCGTGGACCAGGTGGAACTCGTGGACAGGCCGGGCGCCGACTCCTGAGCGGAGCGGCCCCGCAGGCATTGGGGTGTGACGGATGGTGGAGACCACAGGCGGGGGGCCGGGCGACGGCGCCGCCGAGGTGCTCGACCGTCCGCTGCCCGACGGTGTCCGGCGCCGGGTCGTGCACATCGTCTCGGAGGGCTTCGGCGGGCTGACCGTCGGCGAGCTGCCCGCCCAGCTGCGGCAGTACGCGCGCTTCGCGCCCAACCGGCGCGCCAAGTTCGCGGGCAACGCGATGGCGGCCGCCCTGGAGACCGATCCGCTGTTCCGCCAGCGCATCGGGGAGAAGTTCAGAGAGACCCAGCCGGAGCTGTCCGGCGCGCTGGACTCCGGTGCGCCGCCCCCGGCCGCGGATCCGCTCGACGTGGCGGCCGCGGCCTATGTTCTGCGGCCCACCGGGTGGGTCAAGCTGGTCACCGCGGCCGGCGAGGAGGCCCAGCGGGCGGACGCCGAGCGGGCCGACGACGAGGCCCGCGCCGAACTGGAGCGGTTGCGCGAGGAGCTCG
>NZ_JBHUXV010000142.1:0-21424 GCF_042669125.1 Streptomyces sp. NPDC057253
GCACTGCTTCCGGCGGGCGTCCGTGTTTGAGTGGCCGTATGACCACAGAGACCGTCGAGTACATCCGCTACCGGATCCCGGAAGACCGCTCGGCGGAGTTCCTGTCCGCCTACACCCACGCCTCGGCCCAGCTGGCGGCGGCCCCGCAGTGCGTCGACTACGAACTCGCGCGCTGCGAGGAGGACTTCGAGCACTACGTGCTGCGCATCACCTGGACCTCGACCGAGGACCACCTGGAGGGCTTCCGCAAGTCGGAGCTGTTCCCGGACTTCCTCGCCGCGATCCGGCCGTACGTGGAGAACATCGAGGAGATGCGGCACTACAAGCCGACGACGGTCCGCGGCCGGGGCGCCGCCGTCCCCACGCTCTACGCCTGGGCGGGCGGCGCGGAGGCCTTCTCCCGGCTCACCACGGTGTTCTACGAGAAGGTCCTCGCCGACGACCTCCTGGCCCCGGTGTTCGCGGGCCTGGCCCCCGAGCACGCCGAGCACGTGGCCCTCTGGCTCACCGAGGTCTTCGGCGGCCCGCCCGCCTACTCCGAGACGCAGGGCGGGCACGGCCACATGGTCGCCAAGCACATGGGCCGCGGCATCACCGAGCCGCAGCGCCGCCGCTGGGTGAACCTCATCCAGGACGCGGCCGACGAGGCCGGCCTGCCCACCGACGCGGAGTTCCGCTCGGCGTTCCTCGCGTACGTGGAGTGGGGCACCCGCCTCGCGGTCCACTTCTCGGGCCCGAACGCGAAGCCTCCGGCGGAACAGCCGGTACCGAGGTGGACGTGGGGGGCGGCACTGCCGTATCAGGGCTGAGACCGAGGGCCTGTCCCTCAGCTGTCGGATGGGGCACGGCTCGGGTCAGGGGCGCGCCGACTCTCCCGCCCTGGTCGCGTCCGCGCCCCAGCTGGCCAGGAGGCGGAGGGCGTCCGCCGAGGGGGAGCCCGGTTCCGCGTGGTAGGTGATCAGGGCCTGTTCCGTGCCGTCGGACAGCCGGAAGGACTCGAAGTGCAGGGCCAGGTCGCCGACCAGCGGATGCCGCAGACGCTTGACGCCGTAGGTCTTCTCCTTGACGTCGTGCGTGGCCCACAGCTGCCTGAACTCCTCACTCTTCAGCGAGAGTTCTCCGACCAGAGAGGACAGCAGCGGGTCGTCGGGATGGCAGCCGGCGTCCATGCGCAGATAGCTGACCATGTCGTACGCCTTCTGGTCCCAGTCCACGAACAGGTCGCGGTACTCCGGCCTCAGGAACACCAGCCGGGCCCAGTTCCGCTCCTGCGGCTCCAGCTCCGACCAGTCCCCGAAGACCGCCGCCGCCATCCGGTTCCAGGCGAGGATGTCGGAGCGGCGCCCCGAGACATACGCCGGGACCTCGATCGAGTCCAGCAGCTGCCGCAGCGGCCCGCGCACCTGCTCGGTCCGCCCGCCCGCCTTCTTCTTGTGCTGCTTCGGCTTCGCCAGATGCGTCAGATGCGCGTGCTCGGCGTCGCTCAGCCGCAGCGCGCGGGCGATCGCGTTCAGGACCTCCGTCGAGACATTGCGCCCGTTGCCCTGTTCCAGCCGGGTGTAGTACGCCACCGAGACGCCCGCCAGCTGCGCGAGCTCCTCGCGCCTGAGCCCCGGCACCCTGCGGTGCCGCCCGATGTGCGGCAGCCCCACGTCCTCCGGCTTCAGCCGGGCCCGCCGGGTGCGCAGAAACTCGCTGAGCTCGGCACGCCGGTCCAGGGAGCCCCCTCCGGTACGTTCCTCGGCCATGTCGTCCATACGGCAAGTATTCCTGGTCGTACGCACACGATCCTGTCCCCGCCAGTGGTAGGACCGGTGGACGTAGGCAGAGTGAGGGCCTGGGTGGATGCCGCCTCGTGGGGCAGGCTGTGATGCGTGCCCGGACGGATGGAACACGACAGAAGGCAGCCGGGCGCGCACCCCCCTTCGAGGAGAACCACCCTCATGAGCACTGTTGCCGCTTACGCCGCCCCCGCCGCCAAGGCTCCCCTGGAGCGCACCACCATCGAGCGCCGGGCGGTCCGCGAGCACGACATCCTGATCGACATCAAGTTCGCCGGCATCTGTCACTCCGACATCCACCAGGCCCGCGAGGGCTGGGGCGAGGCCATCTTCCCGATGGTCCCGGGCCACGAGATCGCGGGCATCGTCTCCGAGGTCGGGCCGGGTGTCACCAAGTACAAGGTCGGCGACCGCGTGGGCGTCGGCTGTCTCGTCGACTCCTGCCGTGAGTGCGACAACTGCAAGGCCGGCCTGGAGCAGCACTGCACCGGCGGCAACGTCGGCACGTACAACGCCATCGGCAAGGACGGCGAGCCCACCTACGGCGGCTACTCCGAGAAGGTCGTCGTCGACGAGAACTTCGCCGTCCGCATCCCCGAGGGCCTGGCCCTCGACGAGGCCGCGCCGCTGCTGTGCGCCGGCATCACCACGTACTCCCCGCTCAAGAAGTGGGGCGCGGGCCCCGGCAAGAAGGTCGCCGTGATCGGCCTGGGCGGCCTCGGCCACATGGGCGTCAAGATCGCGCACGCGCTCGGCGCCGAGGTCACCGTCCTGTCGCAGTCGCTGCGCAAGAAGGACGACGGCCTGAAGCTGGGCGCCGACCACTACTACGCGACCAGCGACGAGAACACCTTCAAGGAGCTGGCGGGCACCTACGACCTGATCCTCTCCACGGTCTCGGCCCCGCTGAACTTCGGCGCGTACCTCGGTCTGCTCAAGACGGGCGGTGCGCTGGTCAACGTCGGCGCCCCCGAGGAGCCGATCGCGCTCAACCTCTTCTCCCTCATCGGCGGCAACAAGACCCTCGCCGGTTCGATGATCGGCGGCATCGCCGAGACCCAGGAGATGCTGGACTTCTGCGCGTCGCACGGCATCGGTGCGGAGATCGAGCTGATCGCCGCGTCCGAGATCAACGAGGCGTACGAGCGGGTCGTCAACAGCGACGTCCGCTACCGGTTCGTGATCGACACGGCGACGATCTGACACCGTCGGCCGCTTGAGAACCCAGCGCTTGAGAGGAGGGCCCCGGCGATCTGCCGGGGCCCTTCGGCATGGGGGCGCCGGCGCCGGGAGCCCCGACGGGGAGCCTGTCGTCACCACCCGGCGAGTAGGCTTTCGGCAGGGAGGCACTGTCACGCACTGCGGCTTCCGGGAGGCCCGCACGATGACCGTTCAGCTGAACCACACCATCGTCGCCGCACACGACAAGCACGCCTCGGCCCGCTTCCTGGCCGACATCCTGGGCCTGAAGGTGAGCCCCCGGTACGGCCCCTTCATCCCCGTCGAGATCCCCAACGGCGTGACCCTCGACTACATGGACACGCCCGCCGAGATCGTGCCCCAGCACTACGCGTTCCTGGTCTCCGAGGACGAGTTCGACTCGATCTTCTCCCGCGTGGAGCGGGCGGGGCTGACGTACTGGGCGGACCCCTTCCACCACCGCTCCGGCGAGATCAACCACAACGACGGCGGCCGGGGCGCGTACTTCGACGACCCGAACGGCCATCGGCTGGAGATACTGACGCGGCCGTACGGGAGCGGGGGATAGGGCGAAGGCCCTGCCGCCCTGCTACGGGGTGCCGTTGGCTGGGATCTACGGGGTGCCGTTGGCCGGGAACGTCCAGACGGCGTGGCTGCCGGGGCCGACGGTGAGGGTCGAGTGGCCGATCCGCTCCACGTGCCGGTCCTTCACGGGCCGGTTGAGGGACAGGCCGACCCGCTGGAGCCCCGCCTGCTCGCGCGGCACCGCGTCCAACCGGATCGTGGTGCCGCCGCCCTCCGCGGCGACGCCACCGCCGGCCAGGGTCCGCACGGTGAACCCGCCGGCCCGCAGCAGCGGCACGGTGTCGGCGAGGTCGCTCTCGGTGACGGCGATGCGCACGGAGGTCACGTCCCGCATCAGGTGGTCGCGGTAGTCGTCGGAGAGGTAGCGCTCCCTGCCGACGTCCTCGGGAAAGCTCGCCGGCTCGGTGTTGCTCCGGGGGTCGGCGAAGTACTCCGGCCGGTACTCCATCGCCCAGGCCTGGAAGGCGTCGTACTCGGTGGCGGTGAGCAGGGCGTCGAACCACGGCACGGGCACGCCGTCACCGAAGTCCCGGGTCTGGAGGAACTCGATGGGGGTGGCGCCCTCGCTCTTCATCCGCTCGGCGACCGTCGCCAGGTCGCCGTCCAGTTCCGTCGACACACCCAGTCCGGCGGCGCCGAGCGTGCCGTCGGGGCCGGGGAGGTCACCGACTCCGAACAGCTCCAGGTAGGTCTCGCGCCCCCGCAGATAGCGGCCGGTCCAGGTCTGCCCACCGGACCCGGTCGTGGTGCGGACCTCGAAGCTAGCGAAGTCCCGGAGGTAGTCGGAGTGCTCGATGGCATCGGCGGTCTCCCGGTCGAGCACGCCGTAGGAGTGGTTGTAGAACAGCAACTGCCGGTCGTACGACGATCCGGTTCCCTCGGCCTGCGCCGTCCCCACCCCACCCCCGACCGCTCCGACGAGGGTTACGGCGAGTACGACGATCATCCGTAATGTCCGACGAATCAGCATGCGGGGATCGTAGGACAGGCGGGATGCGGCCACGGCTCCTTTTCGGCGGAGCCTAAATGATTGACATGGGGCGCTTGAGGTGCCGTACGGCAGCGCCTGGTGGCCCCCGGAATCGGCGGGAGCCTTCCCGTGTTGAGGGGACAGTGGGCGTCGACCGCCGGTGAGGTACGGGTCGGTCGGGCGCCCCGAGTGACCGAGCGGAACAGACATGGGAGGAGCGGCAATGGCTGCGCAGACGCAGAGGGCCGTGCTGGCGGGCGGATGCTTCTGGGGGATGGAGGAGCTGATCCGTCGTCTTCCCGGCGTGACGGCGACCCGGGTCGGATACACCGGGGGTGACGTGCCGAACGCGACGTACCGCAACCACGGCACGCACGCGGAGGCCATCGAGATCCTCTACGACCCCGAGCAGACCGACTACCGCGCCCTCCTGGAGTTCTTCTTCCAGATCCACGACCCGAGCACGAAGAACCGCCAGGGCAACGACATCGGCCTCAGCTACCGCTCGGCGATCTACTACGTCGACGACGAGCAGAAGCGGATCGCCGAGGACACGATCGCGGACGTCGACGCGTCCGGCCTGTGGCCCGGCAAGGTCGTCACCGAGGTGGAGCCGGTCGGCCCCTTCTGGGAGGCCGAGCCCGAGCACCAGGACTACCTCCAGCGCTACCCGGACGGCTACACCTGCCACTTCCCCCGCCCGAACTGGCGCCTGCCGGAGCGCACGAAGAACTGACACCCAGCCCTGCCGACCGCCCTCCTACCGACTTCGCGCCTGCTTCGGGTTCGACCGGTGGGGGACCCTCGCCTCGGTGCCCTTGGCGAGGGCAGGTCCCCGCTGCGGGCGAGGTCCCGGTCCGCTACGCAGGGACGCGGTGGGGGGTGGCGAGCAGGGCACGCAGTGGAGCCGTGTCGGGCGTGTCGGCTACGGCCGCGTCGATGGCGTTGTCCATGCCCTTCTCCCACGACTCGGGGAGAATCAGTCCGGGCTGCCCGGACCAGGCGATGTCAGGCTTGGCGTGCCCGGACTCAGCGAGGCGCAGGTGGATCATGCCCGCAAGCCCGTCGAAGATCCTTGGCCGAATGAAATTGCGGGCGGACGCCCCGGTCAGTCGCGCCGCCTGATGCGGCTTGGGCATGCGGTCGGCGACCTCCATCCAGAGCAGGCCGCGGTCGAAGACGTCGAGTATCTCCTCCAAGCTGGGCAAGAGGCCGTCGGCCACCTCGCCCGCCGTGGCATCTCGGCGTATCACCGTGTCGCCCGCGTCGTGTGCCGAGGAACGAAGCGCTCTGGCCACGGCGACCCGTAGCGGCCGGGACCAGTCCTCGGCGTCGGTGAGGGCGCGGGCCATGGCGAGGTCGTCCCAACTCAGGCGCTGCACCATCGCCGACTCCGGCGGCAGCGTCCGCGCCTCCAGCGTGGCGAACACCCGGTCAGAGTCGTGCAACAGGCTCAGCCCGACCCTCTCATCGGTCGCCTGATCCGGTCTGTCATCAGCGGGCAGCTTGTCGATCAGGGCGATCCGTTCGGCCATCGGGGGGTGCGAGTCGTACTGATGCGGCCGGGGCGGCCGCCGACCGGCGGAGAGCGCAGCGAGCCCCTCCCCGGTTCGGGCCGCAAGCAACCGACGAAAGCCGCCGTGCACCTCCCCGACGGGCGGCAGCACGCCCAGCGAACTACCTATCGCGGCGTATGTCTCCAGGTAGTGGGTGTACGCACCGTCGAGCACCGGAAGGGTGTGTAGCGCGGCAGCCGTCACCTCACGGCCCGCGTACCGGGCCGCCATCCGGTCTGCGGCGAGCTCCTGGTGGCGAGCTACGGACTGCGTGGTCCGCAGAAACATCCGGGCGTAGCCGACGTACAGGGCACCGATCGCGTGGTGCAGCTGGGTGCTGCCTTCCTGAAATGCCTCCACCGTGTGCATCAGTGCTTCGCGGCCGCGCATCGTGACGCCCCCGAGCCGTGTGTCGAGGTTGCCGTAGTGCCCGAACTCGTGGGCCAGGACGGCGCGCAACTGCGGGACGGTCAGCCCGGCGAGCAGCGGCAGGCCCAGAAACATTCGGCGTCGCCCCTGCAGCAATCCCAGCAAGCGGCTCTGTTCGGTGACCCCCGCATTGACCTCAGCGACCAGGTAGAGCTCGTCGGGCGGCCGCTGCCCTGTCACTTCGGCAGCGGCCCGTACCTGTTCCCACAGCTCGGGCTGGTCCTCAGGCGTTACCGCCACCGCGTGAGGGACCGGACCCAGACGGCCGGCCCGTAGAAAGGCGAAGAGGCCACGCAGAATCGCCGCCGCCAGCAGGCCGGTGACGGTCAGAACCGCGCCCTCGACCCAGGCAGCCCGTGCGGTGACCAGTCGTGTCAGTACCAGCCAGTCGAGCACCGCCATGGCCGACAGCAGAACCACGCCCATGAGGAAGAAGCCGAGCAGCAGCGCGAACGCGCGGGCAGCGCGCAGCCGAAACGTCATCGAGAAGTCCCCCACTCCAAATTGCCTCACGAGCCCGACCAGGCCAGTTGCGCTCGCGGATACTACCCGTAGCCTTCTGGCCCGGTTCGCCACTTCCGATTGACCCATCTACCCGAGATGGACAGGCGCTACTGCTTGACGATCCACGTCAAGGCACGTCCACAGGCCGCATGCCGTGCTCGGTCGACTGGGGTCGGCCAGCCCCGTGACCTGGGCAAGCACGTACTCGCCCACGGGCCGTCTCCGCCGCAGGCCGCCGATAATGGCTGGGGCACTCAGGCCGGGGGCAGTTGGGGTGCGCCACCATGGGCACGGACATCCACGGCGGTATCGAGTTTCACCACCCGCACACGGGCACCGACTACTACGACGGCGAACCATGGGTGACCGCCATGGATCTGTGGCCGCTGTACGACGAGACCGACTACACGGCCTTCGGCGCCCTCTTCGGTGCCCGCAACTACGCTGGCTTCCGGCCGCTTGCAGCCGGTCGTGGGCTTCCCGCCGACCTGTCGAGCGCCATGCGCTCAGCACTGGGCTCGTGGGTTGCCCAGGGCGAGATGGACGGCGCGAGCTGGGTCACCTGAGCCGAACTCGCCTCCATTGATCCCGCGACCACGCCCGAACACTTCGTCAGCCGTGTGACCTGGTACGAGAAGTCGCAGCCGGGGATCCTGCGGAGCCAACTCGTATCCAGCTCATGGCCTGCGGAACTCCTGTCCACCGTCGGCGAACCGCCTGCCGACTCGTACAGCGCTTCGGAACACATCGAGTGGACCACCAGCAATTGGTCTGCTCCTACGAGCCACTGACCCTCGACGGCGTCCTGGGACCGACGGCCCACTGGCCGCATGCCTTCGCCGTGATGTAGGCATTGGCCGGCCGCGTCAGCGACGACGGCGTCCGCCTGGTCGTCGCGTTCGACTAGGGGCGCCAAAGCCCAACTCGCTTTGGCTCGCGCAGTGCTCACGGTGGTGAGGCCTTGAAGGGCGGCGCGTCATGCAGCCAGTCGCGGTTGCCGTCGTGCAGTCGGTCGCGTTCTTCGGGGCTTCCTGCGATGACGTCTGCGCCGCTGTCATAGGGATGGTGCAGACGGCTGAGTCCGCTGTCGCTGATCACCACTCCGCTGAGCACATCGTCCGCGACCTCCTGGAGCACGGCGTCGACCGTACCGGGTCGCCTGGACCGCCGGTCGGCATAGAGAGCGTCTCGGTCGAAGCCGCCGCTCACCTCTCGGTACCCCCCAGCCCGACCGGGCACGAGACGCCGGTGCCGGCGGACCTGTGCTGCCATGTGACCCGTGGGCCTAGCGTCGGCTTGACCAGCTCGTCATCCGTGGAGCAGGGCAAGGATCTCGTCCTCAACGGGGTAAGGGTGCTCCTGGGGAAGCAGCCTGGTGGCGGAGTCCAGGTCGCCACCGCTTACGAGAGTATGGATCTCGCGGGCGAGTGGGGTCACGTCGCGTATGGAGACGCTCCACTCGTCGGCGTAGCGTCGGGCTGCTTCGCCGGAGAGGCCGAGTTGCAGGGACCGGTACGGCTTCGGTCGCAGGTGCAGGTCGCGCTCCGGGTCCCACTGCACGCGGGTGGGAGCGCGTTTCAGCTGTCGCTGCCAGGTGGCCCGGTCGGGGTGGACTCCCGGGGTGTAGCTCGACAGACAGGCGT
This sequence comes from Streptomyces sp. NPDC057253, assembly GCF_042669125.1. NCBI lineage: Bacteria > Bacillati > Actinomycetota > Actinomycetes > Kitasatosporales > Streptomycetaceae > Streptomyces > Streptomyces sp. NPDC057253. The sequence continues at coordinate 8,669 of NZ_JBHUXV010000142.1, forward strand.
GGCGCAGAGCCCACTCGAAGCCGTCCCGAGTGATCTCGACGGCGAGAACGGTCTCCTGCCCTTCCTTCGCGCCCCAACCGCAGCGGTACATCATCCACAGGAACGACGGCTTGATCCACGTCATCCTGTCCCGCTTCCACGCGGCGGGGAAACCACCGTCGCGGGCGGCCGGCAGCCCGATTTCCGGGGAGTACGCCTGATAGACGGTGATCGTGGATTCCGAGTGGGCCGCGCGGATCCTGCGTTGCGGTTCTTCCATGGCCTACAGCGTGAGGTCGGCCGGTTCAGCCGGCCACCGATTTTCGACGACCGTTCACATGACCGCGGCCGCCCGCGGCTTGTAGGTTCCGCGCAGGAACCACTTCGACAGCGTTATGAACAGGGCGGCGATGGACGGCAACAGGAATATCGCTGGTTGCGTCTCGCTCGGCGACGTCATTGCGGAACTGGGCAGTCACAGACCGGTCTTCCACTCCGAAGCAGATCTTCAGCACAGCTTCGCGCGGGCTCTGTGGAAACTGTCTCCAGAAGTACACTCCAGGCTTGAGGTGCCGCAGCGAACAGAGGGCAGGACCGAGTACCTGGACCTGTTGTGTATCGGCCCCTCGACCCGCACCGCAATCGAGTTCAAGTACTTCACCCGGAGATGGACGGGCACGGTCGGTACTCCTGCCGAGGACTACGCCTTGAAAGGGCACGCAGCCACCGACCTGGCCCGTCTGCATTTCGTGCGGGACATAGCCAGGCTGGAGCGCTTCTGCCGCCGGTCCGACCAGAACGGTCTTGCCGTCATGCTGACCAACGACGCCTCCCTGTGGACCCCGCCCGGTGCCAGCCGCGGGCGGACTCGGGATCAGGAGTTCAGAATCCATCAGGGGCAGGAGCTCACCGGCACGCTCCTGTGGGCCGAGGGCGCATACACGGCCAACACGTGCACGTTGAGGGATACGTATCCCCTCCATTGGGAGTCGTACTCCGAACTGGACGGACCAGGCGGTGAGTTCCGGTATCTCGCCGTGTCCGTAAGCCCGCTGTCGGACGTGGCTGACGACAGTCCCTCGCATGCATAGCGCGGGGACGACCCGAACTGCTGCGCAGGGCTCTGGCACTCACCAACGTCGTGGCATGACGTCGGTTGACGAGTGGCCAGATTTTCCCGAAGGGCTCGACCCCCGAAGCGTGTCGTTTCAGGAAGCCCGGTGCACGTGGCATGGCAGGACGTGTGCGGAGCCGCCCGTCAAGGTCGTGCGCACCCGGGATGGAGCGCGGTGGGCGGCATGCGCCAGGGCTGTGCGCACCATCGCTGCCGATCGTGATGCACAGCCAGTTCGCCCATGCCGGACCGACCCCCACAGCCATAACCAGACGATCTGTTGAGCCTCGCGCCTACTCCCCAGCAGGAGCAACGCCTGTGGGGCAAGACGCTCCCCAGTTCGTCCCGGACGGATCACTTAGCTTGACCCCCGTCCCGCCGATCCCGCAGTACCCCGCCGGGTTCTTGTCGAGGTACTGCTGGTGATATCCCTCCGCCGGATAGAAGGGGCGGTCCCCGGCCGGGAGGATCTCCGTCGTGATCGTGCGGTGGCCCGAGTACGTGAGGACCTTCTGGTAAGCGGCCCGTGACGACTCGGCCAGCGCTGCCTGTTCGGGGGAGTGGGTGTGGATCGCCGAGCGGTACTGGGTGCCCACGTCGTTGCCCTGGCGGAAGCCCTGCGTGGGGTTGTGGGACTCCCAGAAGGTCTTCAGGAGGCGCTCGTAGGAGATCAGCGCCGGGTCGTACACCACCCGGACGACCTCCGCGTGGCCCGTGAGACCCGAGCAGACCTCCTCATAGGTGGGGTTCTCGGTGTGCCCGCCCTGGTAGCCGACCAGCGTGGTCCACACGCCCACCGGGAGCCGCCAGAACACGCGTTCCGCGCCCCAGAAGCAGCCCATGCCGAAGTCCGCCAGCCGGTAGCCCTCCGGGTACGGACCCAGCAGCGGGGTGCCGAGGACCGTGTGCCGGTCCGGCACCGTGAACACCGGCTCGGAGCGGCCCTGCAACGCCTGCTCGGGCGTGGGCAGAACGGGCGTACGGCCGAACAGCATGACGCGGGCTCCTTCGTGAGCGAGTGGCGAGCGAGGGCACGGAAGCGGGGCGGCGGAGGCAACGGGGGGCGTGGCCCGATTGTGGGGCGGTCGCCGGGATGTGGGGCGGCCAGCACGACAACGTCCCCGTACCGCCACGCATTCCGACCGTCAGCCCCCACCCCCGCATCCCGGCGCTCCGACCGCACCCCCACGCCGGCCCCCTCAGGCAGAGGCCCCCTCGCCCCCGCTCACATTCCCCAGACTCAGATCCCGCATCCGGCAGAACTCACCCGCCGGATCACCCCGATACCGCCACGGCAACGCGTCCACATACCCGTCGACCAGCCGGAACTGCTCCCCCGCGGCCTCGTCCCGGTCCTGGAGGCACAGGTAGTACGCCAACAGGTGCCGGACCTCCGGCAGACGCGGATGGCCCGGATCCGCCGCCGCCACATCCGCGAGCACCGCGTCGACCAGAGCCCGCATATGGGGCGTACGGTCGGCGTCCGTCGTGTCCGACTCGTCGTGCTCGAAGTGCGCGATCAGCGGGAAGACCGTCAGCAGGCTGCCCTGCGGAGCCCCCGACGCGGCCTCGGCCGCGAAGTCCCGGGCCAGTTTCTCCGAGCCGCGCCACTTCGCGCACCAGTACTGGAGGGCCATGTAGTGCGCCTCGTAGTGGTGCGGGTCGCGGTCGGTGATCTCCTTCCAGATGCGCTCCATCTCGATGTGCGGGTCACCGAGCCCCAACGCGGTCGAGATCCGTCCGACGTACGGCACCGGATCGCCCTCGACACCGACCTCGACCGCCCGCGCGTGGTGCTCGCGGGACTGCTCCATGAGCCGGCGGAATCCCTGGAACTGCTCGGCGGTGGTGTACTTCGCCTGCTTCGCCCCGCGGACCTTCCCCGCCAGCGCCACCGTGCTGCGCGCCCGAACCAGAGCGGCCCCCGGGTCGTCGGGGCGCGCGCTCTCCCAGGCCAGCAGCCAGGTGTCGTCCTCGGCGGCGACGTCCGCGAGCCACCAGCTGTGGAAGGACCGGTTCTCCCAGTCCCGCGCGGTGGCCGTCGCCTCCAGCAGCTCCGCGGCCGGCTGCCAGTCGCCACCCTTGGCAGCCGCTACGGCGGCGGTGAGCACGGCCGGCACCGGCCCCGCGGAGTCCCCGTTCTGCTGCTCCGGCGGCAGCATCCCGAGCGCGGCGGCCGCGGCCGGCAGCTCGTACGGCTGGTCGGCGCCGTCCTCCGACCCGTCGTCCGCCCCGCGCCAGCCCTCGATCGCGCCCTGCACGATCGCCCTGAGGAAGTACAGGCCCAGGGCGAGCAGCGGCAGCCCGATGACACCCAGAACGATCCAGAGGATGATCACACCGCACCTCGCTCGGACTCATGGGACGCACGGGCCTCGCCGTGCTCACCGGCCTCGCCGTGCTCACCGGCCTCCCCGCGCTCACCGGGCTCCCGCGCGAGCAACCCCCGCAGCGCCACCGTGTCCGGCGCGTCGGCGACCACCGGTGCCACCACCTCGTCGAGATCCGTCTCTCCGCCGTCCGCGCCCCGCGGCAGCCGCGGGATCGCCGACCGCTCCCAGGAGAACTCCCAGCGCAGCAGCCCACGCGCGTTCAGCTCGGCCATCGCCATGCTCTTCAGCGACTTGTGCAGGATCGGCCGTACGAACTCACGGAACACCCGCCCCTGCGCCGCGGCCGCCTCCTCGGACATCGGCAGCCGCTTCGCCAGCTCCCACAGCCGGCCGTCCTCGATCAGGTCGAGCAGCGCGGGCAGCGTCGGCTGCTCGCCGGTGTACTCGGCGTACGCCCGGTGCAGCGGCGTCACTCCGCCCCGGAACGACTCCGCCATCACCAGGTCGAGCAGCTCCTGCCAGTCGGCGGTACGGCGGAACCGCCGCACCTCCTCCGTCAGCACCGCGTCCTCCAGCTCCGTCAGCGTCCGCCCCGGGTCGGTGAGGAGGTCGAGGGCGGCGCCCCGGTCCTCGTCCGCGCGTCCGTCGTCGGGCAGTTCCTCGATCCGGCGGACCCGGTCGGCGATCGGCGGGTGCGAGTCGTACGGCGATGTCGGCCCCGTCGGCAGATCGCCCCGCATCTCGACCAGCTCCAGGCTGCGGCCGCTCAGCATCCGGCCGAAGCCGCCGAACATCTCACCGCGCGGGGGCAGCACTTCCTGCCCGGTGCCGAGGGTGGCGTAGCACCTCATGTAGAAGTCGAACGAGCCGTCCAGCACCGGGATCTCGCGCAGCGCCGAGGCGGTGGCGTCCCGTCCGGCGATGCGGGCGGCCGCGATGTCGGCGGCGTACTCCTGGCGGCGGGAGACGGAGAGCGTGGCGCGGAAGTACAGCTTGGCGTAGCCGATGTAGATCTTCGCCATGGTGCGGTAGGTGATGCCGGCGTGGCCGGTGTCGACCTCCTTGGCCTGCTTGCCCTTCGCCTCGGCCTTGGCGTTCTTCTTCTCCTGCTTGGCCTGCTCGCGCGCGGCCGTGTTGTCGGCGCGCTGCTCGAAGTGCCGGATGGTGCGCAGCACTTGGGCGCGGCCGCGCACGGTCAGGGCGGCGAGCCGGGTGTCGGAGTTCGAGTAGTGGCCCAGCTCATGGGCGAGGACCGCCCGCAACTGCGCCTGCGACAGCCCCTGGAGCAGCGGTACGCCGAGGTAGAGGCGGCGCGGTCCCGGCCTCAGCCCCAGCAACCGGGCGTCCTCGGCGACGGCCGCGTTGACGTCGGCGGTCAGGACGATCCGGGACGGGGCGGCGGTGCCGACCTCATCGGCCAACTCCTTTACCGTCTGCCACAGTTCGGGCTCATCGGCCTCGGTGACGGGCAGGCCCGCCAGGTCCTCGTCCCGCGGTGTGCGCAGCATGAACAGGCCGCGCACCAGCGGGATCGCCAGCAGCACCGAGACGATGATCAACTTGCCCGCGAGGCTGGTCGGGGCGTGCAGGAGCAGCAGATAGTCGGCGCCGGCCAGGACGGCCAGCAGCAGGACGCCGAGCAGGTAGAAGCCGGCGAGCAGCAGAAGAGCGCGCAGCGCACGCAGAGTCGTGCCCATTGGGCAGGAGTCCCCCCACAGGACGGATCGGTCCCCCCACGGGACGGATCAAAGGATCATGGAACACCCTGTCGGCCGGTGAGCACTTCAGGCGTGCTCATGACGAACGGGGTGTGAGCGCGGAGTATGGCCGACCGGCCCGCCATCAGGCAAGACACTTCCACGGGAGGGCCTGTGACCCGCCCGGGGAGGGCGGTTTCGACGCCTCTGCGCGAGTGACTACGGCGCCACTGTGCGCGTGACTACAACGCCACTGTGCGAGTGACTGAGGCGCCACCGCGGAGCGACTACGGCGTCACTGCGCGAGCGTCGCCGGGCTGCCGCCGTTGGCCTCGTACCCCGCCACCGCCAGGGCCCGGTATATCGCGAACTCGGCGGCCGGGTCGGCGGACAGTGTCCAGGGCAGGGCGCCGACATGGCCGTCGATGTGCACGAGCTGGCTCATCGCCTCCGCCCACCGCTCGCTGCGCACCAGGAAGAACACCAGCAGATGCCGCACATGGGCCAGCATCGGGTCGTCCGCGCGGGCCGAGTGCACCGCGTGCAGCGCGCCGTGGATCGCCTTGGTCACGACCTCGCTCTGGTAGAAGCCGCTGACCAGGTTCACCTCCGGCAGGTGCTCGAAGACCGCGAACAGCGGCATCGCGGCCAACAACGAGCCGTGCGGGGCCCGGGCGGCCGCCGCCTCCGCGAAGCCGTACGCCAGCTCCCGCGAGCCGTGCCACTTCTCGCACCAGTAGTGCAGCGCGGCCAGATGCGCGCCCATGTGGTTCGGCGCGCGGTCCAGGATCTTCAGCCACAGCTGCTCGAACTCCGCCTGGGAATAGGCCAGTCCGCGCGCGACGGAGAGCTCCACGATGTACGGCACCGGATCGCCGGGGGCCAGCAGAGCCGCCTCGCCGCAGGCCGCCCTCGCCTCCTCCATGATGATCCGGAAGTCGTCGGTGCCCGGCGTCGACGTGCGCCACGCCTGCTGCACCAGGAACTCCGCGTGTACGGCCGCGCCGCCCGCGTCCTTGGGCTGCTCGGCCCGCCACACCCGCAGCCACTGCCCGCCCGGCGCCTCGCTGACCCCGCCCGGCCGCTGCCGCAGCTCCAGCGAGGCGGCCCCGGCGAAGGCCTGCACACGCTGCCAGCGCTGCTCGCCCTCCCGCTCGGTGCCTGCCAGCAGCTGGGAGGCCGCCTTGTAGTCCTGGGTGCGCTGCACCAGGTCCAGGACGTCCAGCAGGTCCTGGTCGGGGCCGGGCATGCGGATGTCCAGCTCCTCCTGGCGCATGAAGCCGTAGTCCGCCGGGTCCGCGGCGTCCGGGTGGCCCGCGGGGACCAGCTCGATCCCGCCTCGCCTGCGCCGCAGGAACGGGAGCAGCACGAAGCTCAGCAGGACCGCCGCCATCAGGACCCAGAGAATCTCCATGCCTCAAGAGTTCCAGACGCCACCGACAATTGCCCAACCCGGTCGCCGCCCTGTGGAAAACTCCCCGACCCGACTCGCACCCCTTGGGGAAAACCGCCCCGAGCAGCCCGAACGCCCCCGCCCGCCCCTCAGGAAAGTCCCCGCCCAGGCCCGAACCACCTTGGGAAACACGTGGCCCGGGCCCCGACGCCGGGGGAAAACCCTGCCGTGCGGCGGCCCCGGCGCTCGGCGTCCGTCATCCGCCTCGCGAGCGGACTACCCTCGGAGCCCATGAGCGACAGGCACATCAGTCAGCACTTCGAGACCCTCGCGATCCACGCGGGCAACACCGCGGACCCCCTCACCGGAGCGGTGGTCCCCCCGATCTACCAGGTCTCGACCTACAAGCAGGACGGCGTCGGCGGGCTGCGCGGCGGCTACGAGTACAGCCGTAGCGCCAACCCGACCCGCACCGCCCTGGAGGAGAACCTCGCCGCCCTCGAAGGCGGCCGCCGGGGCCTCGCGTTCGCGTCCGGACTGGCGGCCGAGGACTGCCTGCTGCGCACGCTGCTCAGCCCCGGCGACCACGTGGTGATCCCCAACGACGCGTACGGCGGCACCTTCCGGCTGTTCGCCAAGGTCGTCGCCCGGTGGGGCGTCGAGTGGTCGGTCGCCGACACCAGCGACCCGGCCGCCGTACGGGCCGCGATCACCCCGAAGACCAAGGCCGTGTGGGTGGAGACCCCCTCCAACCCGCTGCTCGGCATCACCGACATCGCCGCCCTCGCCCAGGTCTCCCGGGACGCGGGCGCGAAGCTCGTCGTGGACAACACCTTCGCGACGCCCTACCTCCAGCAGCCGCTGGCGCTCGGCGCCGACGTCGTCGTGCACTCCCTGACCAAGTACATGGGCGGCCACTCCGACGTCGTCGGCGGCGCTCTGGTCGCCGCCGACGAGACGCTCGGCGAGGAGCTGGCGTACCACCAGAACGCGATGGGCGCGGTCGCCGGGCCCTTCGACTCCTGGCTGGTGCTGCGCGGCGCCAAGACGCTGTCGGTGCGCATGGACCGGCACAGCGAGAACGCCACCAAGGTCGCCGACATGCTCACCCGGCACGCGCGCGTGACGCAGGTGCTCTACCCGGGCCTGGAGGACCACCCGGGCCACGAGGTCGCCGCCAAGCAGATGCGTTCCTTCGGCGGCATGGTCTCCTTCCGGGTGGAAGGCGGCGAGGAGGCGGCCGTCGAGGTCTGCAACCGCGCGAAGATCTTCACCCTGGGCGAGTCCCTGGGCGGTGTCGAGTCGCTGATCGAGCACCCCGGCCGGATGACGCACGCGTCCGTGGCGGGCTCCGCCCTCGAGGTGCCCGCCGACCTCGTGCGCCTGTCCGTGGGCATCGAGAACGTCGACGACCTGCTGGAAGACCTCCAGCAGGCGCTGACCAAGTAGGCAGGGCCAGTAGGCGGGGCCCGACCTCACCAGCCCGTCATCGGTGGAGTCGTCGTGGACGGCGGCTCCACCCACGGGCGCGCGGTCAGCGCCCACACCGCGAACGCCACACTCGCCGCGAACAGCGCCAGCCACATGAGCCGGCGCGCCACCACCCTGCGCCGCAGCATGCGCGTCCCACGCCGTACGACGTCCCCGTACAGGTCCGCCGGCACCTGCGGCGAGGCCCGCTCCATGAGCTGCCGCACGGCCGCCTCACGCTGGCTCCGGTTCACGTGGGCCTCCCCGGGCCCGGGTTTCCCATGAGGGGGTGGCTCATGACGCGGCCACCTTTGCCTTCGCGCCCACCACCGCCGGTGCGGTCGCGCGCGGCGGGTGCAGAAGGCTCGCCGTCGCCCGGTCGCACATGATGCGGACGCGTTCCGTGGGCAGGCCGAGCAGCGCCGCCGCCTGTTCCTCGGCCACGCCCTCGTAGAGGCGCAGCACCACGACCAGCCGTTCCTGCGGGGTCAGCCGGGCCAGCGGGCTGGTGGGGTGCGTGCGGCCGCGGAGCAGCAGGCCGTGGCGGCGCCAGGCCCCGTGCGCGAAGCGCAGCGCGAGGTACTGGCGGGCCCGGTCGTAGGGGTCCTCGCCGCGCAGCCGGTCCCAGCACGCGTACGTGTGGGCGAGCGCCAGCGTCAGCAGGCGCCGCGCGCGCGGGTTGTCGTCCGGGGCCTCCGCCGTCAGGAGCGTGGCGGTGTGCAGCAGCCGCCCGGACGCGCCCGCGACGAACGCCTCGAACTCCCTGGCCCGACGCGTGCCCTGGACCACCTGCCGTTGGCGCACCGCACCTCCCGCCGCCCGCCGACGGTCGTACGACGGCTTCGCACGACCACGAGAACCCGGTCTCGAAGGCCCCCCGGTCTCATATGAGGCCCGGCGCGCCCGTCCGGTCAAGAGGTGGGGAGGTACACGCGCGTGCGGGTGGTCAGGAGGACTGGACCTCGGGCCCCGGGACGCCCTGGGCGGTCATCCGGGAGCTGAGCGCCGTGTTGAAGCGCGTGAGGAGCGTGCAGAACGCCTCGCGCTCCTCGGGCGCCCAGTCGTGTGTCAGCTCGGCCATCAACTGACGCCGGGAGGAGCGCACTTCCTCCAGCCGGGACTGCCCGCGCGGGGACAGCTGGAGCACCACCGCGCGCCCGTCCTCGGGGTGCGAGGTGCGCTTGACCAGCCCGGTGTCGACGAGCGGGGCCACCTGCCGGGTGACGGTCGACGAGTCGATCCCCATGCTGGCCGCGAGCGCCTTGACGCCCATCGGGCCTTCCTTGTCGAGCCGGTTGAGCAGCAGGTAGGCGGCCCGATCCATGGAGTTGCGCACCTGCCCCACCCCGCCGAGCCGGGTCTGTTCGGCACGCCGGGCGAAGACCGCCACCTCGTGCTGGAGGGTGTCGAGGAGACCGGTGTCACCGACGGTCGTCATGTCCATCGACATTTCAGGTGTAGTGGGCATGGCCGGAGGCTCACTTCATGAAGGGGGAGCTGGATTGGGGGACAGAGTACGCGGCCGGGAGGCGGGCCGTACCAGCGCTGCGCAAACCCGTCTCGGACGTTGGTCACAGAGCGAGCCCGCACGTGTGAACTGCGAGACTTGAGTCATGAACTACCGCAAGGCCCACCCTGTGCCGCCGGTGACGCTCGACGACGTGCGCGGCGCGCAGAAGATGCTGTCGGGCGTGGCGCGGACGACCGCGATGGAGGGCAGCCGCCATCTGAGTCAGCTGGTCGGCGCGCCGGTGCACTTCAAGTGCGAGAACCTCCAGCGCACGGGGTCGTTCAAACTCCGCGGCGCCTACGTCCGGATCGCCGGGCTGCTGCCCGAGGAGCGGGCCGCGGGCGTCGTGGCCGCCAGCGCCGGCAACCACGCGCAGGGCGTCGCACTGGCCTCCACCCTGCTCGGCGTGCGCTCCACGGTGTTCATGCCGAAGGGCGCCCCGCTGCCGAAGATCAGCGCGACCAGGGACTACGGCGCCGAGGTGCGCCTGCACGGCCAGGTGGTCGACGAGACGCTCGCCGCCGCTCAGGAGTACGCGGCGGAGACGGGCGCGGTGTTCATCCACCCCTTCGACCACCCCGATGTCATCGCGGGCCAGGGCACGGTCGGCCTGGAGATCCTGGAGCAGTGCCCCGAGGTGCGCACGATCGTCCTCGGCATCGGCGGCGGCGGACTCGCGGCCGGCGTCGCGATCGCCGTGAAGGCGCTGAGGCCCGACGTGCGGATCGTGGGCGTGCAGGCGGCGGGCGCTGCCGCGTATCCGCCCTCGCTGGCGGCCGGGCGCCCGGTCTCGATCGAGAACCCGGCGACGATGGCCGACGGCATGAAGGTCGGCCGGCCGGGCGATGTGCCGTTCGGGATCGTGGAAGACCTGGTGGACGAGGTCCGTACGGTGACGGAGGACGAGCTGTCCGCCGCGCTGCTGCTGTGCCTGGAGCGGGCCAAGCTGGTCGTCGAGCCGGCCGGTGCGAGTCCGGTCGCGGCCCTGCTGAGCGACCCGGGCGCCTTCGAGGGCCCGGTGGTCGCCCTGCTGTCCGGGGGCAACGTCGATCCGGTGCTGCTCCAGCGCGTCCTGCGCCACGGCATGTCCGCGCAGGGCCGCTACCTGGCCGTACGGCTGCGGCTGACGGACCGTCCCGGTGCCCTCGCGACGCTTCTCGGGGTGTTGTCAGTGGTCGACGCTAATGTCCTCGACGTGAGCCACGTCCGGACCGACCCACGGCTCGGGCTCGCGGAGGCGGAGGTCGAGCTGCACCTGGAGACGAAGGGGCCGGAGCACTGCGCCGAGGTCGGCCGCGCCCTGCGCGAGGCGGGTTACACCGTCATCGACTGAGGTCACGGACTCGGGTTCACTCGTTCGGGCAAGTCCATTGAGAGACGCGATACATCGCGTTATGGTGTGTCCGGAAAACGGAAGGCGCAGGAGGTCGTGCCTCCCTAGGCTTTCCGAAGATTCCCCCGACGACGTGGAGACTCATATGCCAGGCGCCATCTATGCCGAAGGCCTGGTCAAGACCTTCGGTGACGTAAAGGCTCTGGACGGCGTCGACCTCGATGTCCCGGAGGGCACCGTCCTGGGCCTCCTCGGACCGAACGGCGCGGGCAAGACGACAACCGTCCGCTGTCTGACCACCCTGCTGAAACCCGACAGCGGCCGCGCGGTCGTCGCGGGCATCGACGTGCTCAAGCAACCCGACGCCGTCCGCCGCTCCATCGGCCTCTCCGGCCAGTTCGCGGCGGTCGACGAATACCTCACCGGCCGCGAGAACCTCCAGATGGTCGGCCGTCTCTACCAGATGAAGGCCAAGCCGGCGAAGGCCCGCGCGAGCGAACTGCTGGAGCAGTTCGACCTCGCCGACGCGGCCGACCGCCCCACCAAGACCTACTCCGGCGGCATGCGCCGCCGCCTCGACCTCGCCGCCGCCCTGGTGGTCTCCCCGCCCGTGATGTTCATGGACGAGCCGACGACCGGCCTCGACCCGCGCAACCGCCAGATGCTGTGGGAGGTCATCAAACAGCTGGTCTCCGGCGGTACGACCCTCCTGCTGACCACCCAGTACCTGGAAGAGGCCGACCACCTCGCCCATGACGTCGCCGTCGTGGACCACGGCCGGGTCATCGCCCAGGGCACCTCCGACCAGCTCAAGGCCCGCACCGGCGGTGAGCGCGTCGAGGTCGTCGTGCACGAGCGGGAGCACATCCAGACCGCCGCGGAGGTGCTGCGCGGCTTCGGCAAGGGGGAGACCACCGTCGAGGACCACATGCGCAAGCTCACCGTCCCCGTGACCGGCGGCGCCAAGCTGCTCGCCGAGGTCATCCGTGAGCTCGACACCCGCGGCATCGAGATCGACGACATCGGCCTGCGCCGACCCACCCTCGACGACGTCTTCCTCTCCCTGACCGGACATGTGGCCGAGGCCAAGGACGAGGAGAGCGACGAGAAGGAGACCGCCAAGTGAGCGCCGTGAGTGATTCCCTGGTGATCACCCGAAGGAATCTGATCCGCATGAGCCGGATTCCCGAGATGATCATCTTCGGCCTGGTCCAGCCGATCATGTTCGTGGTGCTGTTCACCTACGTCTTCGGCGGCTCGATCCAGGTCGGCTCGTCCACCTCCACCCAGGCCTACCGCGAGTTCCTGATGGCCGGCATCTTCGCCCAGACCGTCACCTTCGCCACCGCGGGCGCCGGTGCGGGCATCGCCGACGACATGCACAAGGGCCTCATCGACCGGTTCCGCTCCCTGCCCATGACCCGGGGCGCGGTCCTGACCGGCCGGACCATCGCCGACCTCGCCCAGACGGCGCTCACGCTCGTCGTGCTGGCGATCGTCGCCGTGCTCGTGGGCTGGCGCACCCACGAGAACTTCGGCAAGGTGCTCGCCGGATTCGCCCTGCTCCTGCTGCTCGGATACGCGTTCTCCTGGATCGGCGCACTCATCGGCCTGTCCGTACGCACCCCCGAGGCGGCGACCTCAGGCGGTCTGATCTGGCTGTTTCCGCTGACGTTCATCTCGAACGCCTTCGTGGACGCCAACCAGATGCCGACATTCCTGAGACACATCGCGGAGTGGAACCCGTTCAGCGCGACCGTGCAGGCGTGCCGCGAGCTGTTCGGGAACCTCCCGCCCGGCTTCCAGGCCTCCGACGCCTGGCCCATGCAGCACCCCGTGTGGGCCTCGCTGATCTGGTCGGTCCTGATCGTCCTGGTCTTCCGCACCCTGGCCGTCCGCAAGTACCGCCGGGCCCACGGTTGAGCGG
>NZ_JBHUXV010000143.1:0-21064 GCF_042669125.1 Streptomyces sp. NPDC057253
CCCCAGAACCCACGACAACCTCAGACCAGGTTCACCGCACGCGCCGACGTCGCCCCGATCTCCTCGGCAACCTCCGTCAGCACACCCGCGGGCACCGTGTCGTCCACCGTCAGCACGGCCAGCGCCTCACCACCGGCAACGGCCCGAGAGACCTGCATCCCGGCGATGTTGATCCCCGCCTCACCGAAGATCCGCCCGACCGTACCCACGACACCCGGCCGGTCCTCGTACTTGAGGACGACCATGTGGTCGGCGAGCGCCAGGTCCACGTCGTAGTCACCGACCGCGACGATCTTCTGGAGGTGCTTGGGACCGGCCAGCGTGCCGGAGACCGACACCTCCTCGCCGCTGCCGAGCGTGCCGCGCACGGTGACGACATTGCGGTGGTCGGCCGACTCCGAGCTGGTGGTCAGCCGCACCTCGACACCGCGCTCCTGCGCGAACAGCGGGGCGTTGACGTACGACACGGTCTCGTCGACCACGTCCTCGAAGACACCCTTGAGCGCGCTGAGCTCCAGCACCTTCACGTCGTGCTGGGTGATCTCGCCGTACACCTCGACGTCGAGGCGGACGGCCACCTCACCGGCGAGCGCGGTGAAGATACGGCCGAGGCGCTCGGCGAGCGGCAGGCCCGGCTTGACGTCCTCGGCGATGACGCCGCCCTGGACGTTGACCGCGTCCGGCACCAGCTCACCGGCGAGGGCGAGGCGCACCGAGCGGGCGACGGCGATACCGGCCTTCTCCTGCGCCTCGTCGGTGGAGGCACCGAGGTGCGGGGTGGCGACGACCTGGTCGAACTCGAACAGCGGGGAGTCCGTGCAGGGCTCCTTGGCGTACACGTCGAGACCGGCACCGGCGACCCGGCCCTCCTTGAGGGCGGAGTACAGCGCCTCCTCGTCGACGATCCCGCCCCGCGCCGCGTTGACGATCCGCACGCTCGGCTTGACCTTGCGCAGCGCCTCGTCACCGATCAGGCCGACGGTCTCGGGGGTCTTGGGGAGGTGGACGGTGATGAAGTCGGAGACCTCCAGCAGCTCGTCCAGGGACAGCACCTTGACGCCCATCTGGGCGGCGCGGGCGGGCTGGATGTAGGGGTCGTAGGCGACGACCTTCATCCCGAAGCCGGACATGCGCTGGGCGACGAGCGCGCCGATGCGGCCGAGTCCGACGACACCGAGGGTCTTCTCGGCCAGCTCCACGCCCGTGTACTTGCTGCGCTTCCACTCGCCGTTCTTCAGCGCGGCGTTGGCCTGCGGGATGTGGCGGGCGGTGGCGACGAGCAGACCGCAGGCCAGCTCGGCCGCGGTCACGATGTTGGAGGTCGGGGCGTTGACGACCATCACGCCGGCCTTGGTGGCGGCGGAGACGTCGACATTGTCCAGGCCGACGCCGGCTCGTGCGACGACCTTCAGCTTGTTCGCGGCGGCGATGGCCTCGGCGTCGACCTTGGTGGCGGAGCGGATCAGGATCGCGTCGACGTCGGCGATGGCCGGGAGCAGTTCGGCTCGGTCCGCTCCGTTGCAGTGCCGGATCTCGAAGTCCGGACCAAGCGCGTCCACGGTCGCGGGCGACAGCTCTTCAGCGATGAGTACGACAGGTTTCGAGCTCACGTGAGTCCTCACAAGTCCAATGCGTGCGGACGGCCGTCCCGACGGCCGCAGGCGGTGGAGGGTACTGGCCGCGTGGAAGACGCACGACGCTGTGGGCCTGACGCGTATGTTGTGCGCCAGTGTAGTGGCGCGGTGGGGGGCGTATTGCGCCTCCACGGAAGGATCACCCGGACGTGATCCGCCGGGTTGGACAACGGGACCGGAGCTGACCGCTCCGGCCCCGTCCGCGAGGCTTACGCCTCCTCGTCGACCCAGCTCATCAGCTTGCGGAGCTGCTTGCCGGTGGTCTCCAGCAGGTGCTCGGAGTCCTGCTGCTTGTACTCGTTGTACTTCTTCAGACCGCCGTGGTACTCGGCCATCCACTCACGGGCGAAGGTGCCGTCCTGGATCTCGGCGAGGACCTTCTTCATCTCGGCCTTGGTGGCGTCGGTGATGATCCGCGGGCCGGTGACGTAGTCGCCCCACTCGGCGGTCTCGGAGATCGACCAGCGCATCTTCTCCAGGCCGCCCTCGTACATGAGGTCGACGATCAGCTTCAGCTCGTGCAGGCACTCGAAGTACGCGATCTCCGGCTGGTAGCCGGCCTCGGTCAGCGTCTCGAAACCGGCCTTGACCAGCGCGGCCGTACCACCGCAGAGAACGGCCTGCTCACCGAACAGGTCGGTCTCGGTCTCCTCGGTGAAGGTCGTCTTGATGACGCCCGCGCGGGTGCCACCAATGCCCTTGGCGTACGACAGCGCGAGCGCGAAGGCGTTGCCGGTCGCGTCCTGCTCGACGGCCGCGATACAGGGAACGCCGCGGCCCTCCTCGTACTGGCGGCGCACGAGGTGGCCCGGGCCCTTGGGGGCGACCATGCAGACGTCGACATTGGCCGGCGGCTTGATGAAGTCGAAGCGGATGTTCAGGCCGTGGCCGAAGAACAGCGCGTCGCCGTCGTTCAGGTTGTCCTTGATGGACTCCTCGTAGACCTGGGCCTGGATCGGGTCCGGGACCAGGATCATGATGACGTCGGCCTCGGCGGCGGCCTCGGACGGCGTCACCACGCGCAGGCCCTGCTCCTCGGCCTTGGCCTTGGACTTGGAGCCCTCGTGCAGACCGACACGCACGTCGACACCCGAGTCACGGAGCGACAGCGCGTGGGCGTGGCCCTGGCTGCCGTAACCGATGACCGCGACCTTGCGGCCCTGGATGATGGACAGGTCGGCGTCGGCGTCGTAGAACAGCTCGGCCACTTTGGGTTCTCTCCTTGAGTGCAGGTGTTGCGTCCCACCGTATGACGGCGGGGTGGGATGAAGTCTCGGGGTCTCGGTATACGGGCGGCCGGAGCCGCCCGTGCCCGGTGTCAGGCGCTGCGGTCGAGGGCGCGCAGCGAGCGGTCCGTGATGGAGCGGGCGCCGCGGCCGATCGCGATGGTGCCGGACTGGACCAGCTCCTTGATGCCGAAGGGCTCCAGCATCTTCAGCATCGCGGACAGCTTGTCGCTGGAGCCGGTGGCCTCGATCGTGACGGCCTCCGGGGAGACGTCGACGGTCTTGGCGCGGAACAGCTGGACGATCTCGACGATCTGGGAACGCGTCTCGTTGTCGGCGCGCACCTTCACCAGAACGAGTTCGCGCTGAACCGCGGAACCCGGCTCCAGTTCGACGATCTTCAGGACGTTGACGAGCTTGTTGAGCTGCTTGGTCACCTGCTCCAGCGGCAGTTCGTCGACCACGCTGACCACGATCGTGATCCGGGAGATCTCGGGGTGCTCGGTGACACCGACCGCGAGCGAGTCGATGTTGAACCCGCGGCGGGAGAACAGGGCGGCGATCCTGGCCAGGATGCCCGGGGTGTTCTCCACCAGGACGGAGAGCGTGTGCTTGGACATGATCTTTTACGTCTCTCTCGCTCAGTCGTCTTCGTTGTCGCCGAAGTCGGGGCGGACGTCCCGGGCGGCCATGATCTCGTCGTTGGAGGTGCCGGCGGCGACCATCGGCCACACCATCGCGTCCTCGTGGACGATGAAGTCGATGACGACGGGGCGGTCGTTGATGGAGTTGGCCTCTTCGATGACCTTGTCCAGGTCCTCCGGGCGCTCGCAGCGCAGGCCCACGCAGCCCATCGCCTCGGACAGCTTCACGAAGTCCGGCACGCGCGTGCCCTTCGCGTCCGGGTTGATGTCCTCCGGGCCGCTGTGCAGCACGGTGTTGGAGTAGCGCTGGTTGTAGAACAGGGTCTGCCACTGGCGGACCATCCCGAGGGCGCCGTTGTTGATGATGGCGACCTTGATCGGGATGTTGTTCAGGGCACAGGTGGTGAGCTCCTGGTTGGTCATCTGGAAGCAGCCGTCGCCGTCGATCGCCCAGACGGTGTTGCCCGGGGCTCCGGCCTTGGCGCCCATCGCGGCCGGGACCGCGTAGCCCATGGTTCCGGCGCCGCCGGAGTTCAGCCAGGTCGCCGGCTTCTCGTACTGGATGAAGTGCGCGGCCCACATCTGGTGCTGGCCGACGCCCGCGGCGAAGATCGTGCCCTCGGGGGCGAGTCGGCCGATCCGCTCGATGACCTGCTGCGGGGAGAGCGAGCCGTCGGCCGGCAGGTCGTAGCCGAGCGGGTAGGTCTCGCGCCACCGGGACAGGTCCTTCCACCAGGCGCTGTAGTCGCCCTGGTGGCCCTCGCTGTGCTCCTTCTGGACGGCCTGGACGAGGTCGGCGATGACCTCGCGGGCGTCCCCGACGATCGGCACGTCGGCGGCGCGGTTCTTGCCGATCTCGGCCGGGTCGATGTCGGCGTGGACGATCTTGGCGTACGGGGCGAAGCTGTCCAGCTTGCCGGTGACGCGGTCGTCGAATCGGGTACCGAGGGCGACGATCAGGTCGGCCTTCTGCAGCGCGGTGACGGCGGTGACCGAACCGTGCATGCCCGGCATTCCCACGTGCAGCGGATGGCTGTCGGGGAATGCGCCGAGCCCCATCAGAGTGGTGGTGACGGGAGCTCCGGTGAGTTCTGCGAGGACCTTCAGCTCGGCGGTGGCGCCGGCCTTGATGACACCGCCGCCGACGTAGAGGACGGGCCGCTTGGCCTGGGTGATCAGCTTGGCGCCCTCGCGGATCTGCTTGGCGTGCGGCTTGGTCACCGGGCGGTAGCCGGGCAGGTCCATGACCGGCGGCCAGGAGAAGGTCGTCTTCGCCTGGAGGGCGTCCTTGGCGATGTCGACCAGGACCGGGCCGGGGCGGCCGGTGGAGGCGATGTGGAAGGCCTGCGCGATGACCCGCGGGATGTCCTCGGCCTTGGTGACGAGGAAGTTGTGCTTGGTGATCGGCATGGTGATGCCGACGATGTCCGCCTCCTGGAAGGCGTCCGTGCCGATCGCCTTGGAGGCCACCTGCCCGGTGATCGCCACGAGCGGCACCGAGTCCATGTGGGCGTCCGCGATCGGGGTCACCAGGTTGGTCGCACCGGGACCCGAGGTCGCCATGCAGACGCCGACCTTGCCGGTGGCCTGCGCGTAACCGGTGGCCGCGTGGCCCGCGCCCTGCTCGTGCCGGACCAGCACGTGGCGCACCCGGGTGGAGTCCATCAGCGGGTCGTACGCCGGAAGGATGGCACCGCCGGGGATACCGAATACCGTCTCGGCGCCGACCTCCTCGAGAGAGCGGATGAGGGACTGCGCGCCCGTGACGTGCTCGGGGGCGGACTGCTGTCCTCCGGATCGGGGCCGCGGCTGCGGATGGGCCCCGGTGGCCTGCTCGGTCATCGTCATTCTCTTCTCGATGCTGAGGGTGTGAAGCTGAGGTGGGGAAGCTGGGCAACAAAAAACCCCTCGTGCCATAAGGCAAGCGAGGGGAGCGCGCCGGGTGGGGATCGCTGAGCGGTCTGTGGCTCAGCGTCAGCCGACGCGCTTTCCAAGTACGAGAATTCGGGTGCGCATGAGACTGACCCTCCCCCCGGCACGCACTCACTGTCAAGTGGGTGGGACGGGAGTCTCATTATGTGAGCGGAGGGTCGTCCCACCACCGAGTACGGCCGTCATGCTCCCGGTGTACACCCCCGCACCGCCTCCGGCGAACGCGGGTTCGGCCGGGCCGTGCGGCACCGGATAGTGACCCGAGGCCAGCGCTCTGCGCAGCCGGTACTCGTCCAGCGGCCCGGAGAACGCCATGCCCTGCCCATGGGTGCAGCCCATCGCGCGCAGGGCCACCACCTGTTCGGGCAGATCCACCCCGTCGGCCACGGACTGGAGCCCGAGGTCTCCGGCGATCCTGAGCAGTCCGCTGGTGATCTTGTGCAGTCGCGCGGACTCCACGACGCCCTCGACCAGGCTGCGGTCGAGCTTCAGCACGTCGACGGGGAGTCTGCGCAGCGCGGTGATCGCCGCGTAGCCGCTGCCGAAGCCGTCCAGGGCGATCCGGACACCGACGCGCCGGATCGCGGTCAGCCGGCGCTCCAGCTCGTCCAGGGAGACCCGGGGGTCGGCGTCGGAGAGCTCGATGAGCAGCGAGCCCGCCGGCAGTCCGTGCCGGGTCAGCAGCGCCTCCACGGATCCCAGGGGCAGTGAACGGTCCAGCAGCCGCTGGGCGTTCATCCGGACCGCGACCGGCACGGTGAGCCCGTGCGCGGCGCGCTCGGCGGCCTGTTCGACGGCCTCCTCCAGGATCCAGCGGCCCAGCTCCTGCGTCCGGTCGCTGTCCTCGGCCACCCTGAGGAACTCGGCGGGCGTGAACAGCACCCCTTGGGAGGACCGCCAGCGCGCCTGGGCGCTGACCGAGGTGATCCGGCCGTCCTCCAGGGACACCACGGGCTGGTGCAGCAGGGCGAACTCGCCGTCGTGCAGCGCGGCACGCAGGCGCGTGGCCAGCTCCGCCTTCCGTACGACGTCCTGCTGCATCTGGGGTGCGTACAGCTCGACGCGGCCCTTGCCGCCCGCCTTGGCGCGGTACATCGCCAGGTCGGCGTTGCGCAGGATCTCGCCCGCGCCGAGGCCGGGTTCGGCGAAGGCGACGCCGATGGAGGCGGCGACCCGGACATCGTTGCCGTCGATGAGGTAGGGCTGGGAGAGGGTGATCCTGAGGCGGTCGGCGAGCTCCAGGATGTTGGCCTCGCGTGCGGTGCGGTCGCGGGTGCCGTCCCCGACGATCAGGGCGGCGAACTCGTCCCCGCCGAGCCGGGAGGCGGTGTCGCCGTGCCGGACGGCGTCCTGGAGTCTGCGGGCGGCCTGGACGAGCAGTTCGTCCCCGGCCTGGTGTCCGATCGTGTCGTTGACGGCCTTGAAGCCGTCCAGGTCGATGAAGAGCACGGCGGTGCCGCGGTCGGAGGAGCGGCGGCCGGACAGGGCCTGCTGGACGCGCTGGGTGAACAGGGCGCGGTTGGGCAGGTCGGTGAGCGGGTCGTGCTCGGCGTTGTGCTGGAGCTGCGCCTGAAGGCGCACTCTTTCGGTCACGTCCCGGCTGTTGAAGATGAGGCCGCCGTGATGGCGGTTGACGGTGGACTCGACGTTGAGCCACCCGCCGTCGCCGGACCGGAAACGGCACTCGATGCGGGTGGTGGGCTCCTCGAGGGGGTTGGCGGCGAGGAAACGGCGCACCTCGTGCACCACGCAGCCCAGGTCCTCGGGGTGGATGAGACCGGCCAGCTCGGTGCCCACGAGCTCCTCGGCGGGGCGGCCGTAGACACCGGCGGCGGCCGGGGAGACGTAGCGGAGGATGCCGTTGGGTGCGGCGATCATGATGACGTCGCTGGAGCCCTGCACCAGGGAGCGGAAGTGGTTCTCCTTCTGCGCGAGTTCCTGGGTGAGGGTGATGTTGTCGAGCAGCATGATGCCCTGGCGGACCACGAGGGCGAGCACGACGGTGCCGCCGGTGAGCAGCACCACGCGGTCCACGCTGCGGCCGTTGAGGACGTTGTAGAGGATCCCCAGGGTGCAGACCGCGGCCGCCAGGTAGGGGGTGAGCGCGGCCAGCGATCCGGTGATGGGGCGGGTGGCCGGATACCGGCTGTGATCACCTCCTGGCGCGCCCTGTGCGGAGGGGTGGTGCTGGATCCCGAACCGGTGCCTGGGCAGGTGTTCGTGGACCACGCGCGTGCGCCCGGCCGGGGGCTGCCGCTCGCCGTCGCCGCGCCGGGGTGCGGCCCAGGGGGCGTAGGCGAGGAGCAGGGAGCCGGCGAACCAGCCCGCGTCCAGCAGCTGGCCCGAGCGGTAGTTGTTGTGGAGCAGCGGCGAGGTGAACAGGGCGTCGCACATCACGGTCAGGGCGAGCGCGCCGATCGCGGTGTTCACCGCGGTGCGGTTGACCGCCGAGCGCCGGAAGTGCAGCGCGAGCACCATGCTGACGAGGGCGATGTCCAGCATGGGGTACGCCAGCGACAGCGCGGTGTGCGCGACGCTCGGTCCCTCGGACTTCGCCGCCTGGGCGAGGGCGAGGCTCCACGAGAGCGTGAGCAGCGAGCCGCCGATCAGCCAGGCGTCGAGGCCGAGGCAGACCCAACCGGCCTTGGTGACCGGGCGCTTGGCGAGGACCAGCAGGCCCACGATGGCGGGTGGCGCGAAGCAGAGGAAGAACCCGTCGGCATAGGAGGGGCTGGGGACGGGCCGCCCCAGGACGACCTCGTACCACCCCCAGACCAGGTTGCCGAGGGCCGCCATCGCCGAGGAGAGCGCGAAGAGCAGCCAGGCGGGTCGAAAGCGGACCCGACGGCCGCGGGCGTAGAGGAAGCAGGACACGGCGGCGGTGCCGGCCGCGGCGCTCAGCCCGAAGTCGCCCATGATCAGGGCGGCTTCGCGCGAGCCCCAGCCGAGCGCGGAACCGATGGCGTAGCCCGCGCAGACCAGGGCGAGGAGGAGTTGGTGGACCAGGCTCGTCCCACCGCGGGAGGCCGGCGGCCGGGAGGGCAGCGCCCCCCGCGCGCGCGGCGCCCGCAGGGCTCCGTCGAGCGTGGTCGTGGGAGACGGGGGCGAGCTCACCGGGTCCTCCCGGTCCGCGCCGCTCCGGGGTCCCAGGGGTCCGGGTGCGCCGGGTGCGCATGCCTTCTGCGGCTGTGGTGCCTGCGGTGGTGATGGCTGTGGTGGCCGCCGTGACCGGCGTGGTGACCGCGTCTGCGCGCGGCTGTCTGCCAGGGTCGCCGCCGGCGGCTCCGCCGCGTCGGATCGCTCGTCCATAGGCCGTGCATCGCCCGTCGCCCCCCTCACAGTCTGAAATGTCCGTCCCCGGCGCCGAACGGTGCGCGGCGCAGCCCCTGTCGGGACGATACACCAGTCTCGTCACTCAGGGACATAGTTCCTCTACGCTCCGTGACGACCAGGGGAGTTGGAAGCACGGACCGCGTCCGGAAGATTGCGGAGGGTACCGAAAACGGACTACACGTCTGCCGTACCCGTCGTCAGGATCACGTGGCGCAGGGGCTCCTGGTTCACGAAACGGGTCAACTGGTCCACCAGAAGCCTCTTGGCGCGGGGCAGGAAGGCGGAGGTGGGTCCGCCCACGTGCGGACTGATCAGGAGGCCCGGCGCGTGCCAGAGGGGGTGCCCGGGCGGCAGCGGCTCGGGGTCGACCACGTCCAGGGCGGCGGTGATGCGCCCGGTCTCCAGCTCGGCGAGCAGCGCCTTGGTGTCGACGACCGGGCCGCGGGCGACGTTCACCAGGAGGGCGCCGTCCTTCATCCGGGCCAGGAACTCCGCGTCCACCAGGCCGCGCGTGGTGTCGTCGAGCGGCGTGGAGAGGATGACGACGTCCGCCTCGGGGAGCAGCGCGGGCAGGTTGGTGAGCGGGTGCACCGGACCGCGCTCCGTGGTGCGCGCGGAGCGCGCGACGCGCGCCACCCGCGCGACCTCGAAGGGCACGAGCCGGTCCTCGATCGCGGAGCCGATCGCCCCGTAGCCGACGACGAGCACGTTCTTGTCGGCGAGCGCGGGATGGAAGTCGCCCTGCCAGTGCTCCTGTTGCTGGGCGCGGACGAAGCCGGGAATGCCGCGCAGGGAGGCGAGGGTCAGGGTGAGGGCCAACTCGGCGGTGCTCGCCTCGTGCACACCGCGCGCGTTGCAGAGCCGCACGCCCGGCGCCAGGTCCGACAGCCGTGCCATGACGTCGTCGACGCCCGCGGTGAGCGTCTGGACGACCTGCAGGTTCGGCATCTGCGCCAGCGGCCGTACCTTGACCGACTGCCGCTTCATGTACGGCACCACGTACAGGACGCAGTTCGCCGGGTCCCCGGGGAACTCCTGAGCGCCGTCCTCACCCCCGTCCCAGAACAGATAGGTGGGCCCTTCGGGGAGCCCTGCGATCTCGTCCGGAGGGATGGGGAGCCACACGTCAGCTGTCATGCCAGGAGGCTATGTCAGGCGTCCGGCGGCCCAGAGGTTAGGTTGGGGGCCGGGAAAGGGAGGGTCACGAGCAGGTGGAGCGCAGGACGATCGGCGCGGCGGCGCTCGCGGTGGGAGCCGTCGGACTCGGGTGCATGCCGATGAGCTGGGCCTACAGCGGGTCGCGGCAGCGGGGCGACGAGTCGGTCAGGGCCGTGCACCGGGCGCTCGATCTGGGCTCGACGCTGCTGGACACGGCCGACATGTACGGCCCGTTCACCAACGAGCTGCTGCTGGGGCGGGTGTTGAAGGAGCGGCGCGAGGATGCCTTCGTGTCGACCAAGGTCGGCCTGCTGGTGGGCGAGCAGCACATCGTGGCCAACGGCCGCCCCGGCTATGTGAGACGGGCCTGCGACGCCTCGCTGAGGCGCCTGCAGACCGATGTGATCGACCTCTACCAGCTGCACCGCGAGGACCCCGAGGTCCCGGTCGAGGAGACCTGGGGCGCGATGGCGGAGCTCGTACAGGCCGGAAAGGTACGGTCGTTGGGGCTGTGCGCGATGGGAGCGCGGGGCGGCCGCCGCTCGGGCAACCGGCTGCACGACGCCACGATCCGGCAGTTGCGGCGGGTCCAGCAGGTCTTCCCGGTGAGCGCGGTGGAGGCCGAGCTGTCGGTGTGGTCGCGGGAGGCGCTGGAGACGCTGCTGCCGTGGTGCGCGGCGCGCGGCATCGGGTTCCTGGCGGCGATGCCGCTCGGCAACGGCTTCCTGACCGGCACCCTCACCCCGGGCGAGGGCTTCGAACCGGACGACGTCCGCGCCCGTCATCCCCGCTTCACCGCCGAGATGATGGCGGCGAACCAGCCGATCGTCGCCGGCCTGCGCCGCGTCGCGGCCCGCCACGGCGACTCGGTCACCCCGGCCCAGGTGGCCCTGGCCTGGGTACTGGCCCAGGCACCCCACGTGGTCCCGATACCGGGCGCGAAGCGGGAGCGGTGGGTCACGGAGAACGCGGCGGCGACGGCCCTACGACTGACCGCCCAGGACCTGACGGAACTGAGGGACCTGCCGGCGGCGCTGGGGTCGTGGGACTGAGCGGTCCGGAGGTGGAGCCGATCAGGGGGGCGGGTCGAGGGGCCCTCTCCAGTCCCCTCCGTGCATCGCGTCGTGGAGATCGGGAACCTGGGAGGGGCGAGCGGTGTATGACAGGTAGAACCCGCCGCTTCGAAGGGACCATGATCGTGCATCGTCGAGCTGTGACGGCCGTGCTGGCCGCGACCACGCTCCTGCTGACGGCCGGCTGCTCCTCCGACGGCGGAGGGGACGACTCCTCCGGGGGCGGCGCGTCCAGCAGTACGACCGCGGGCTCCTCCCCCACCCGGCAGGCCGCCGAGGCGACCCCACCGGCGAAGGGCTCGGTGAAGGTGCTGCGCACGGTCGCCGAGGGTCTCAGGACGCCGTGGGGCCTCGCCCCGCTCCCCGACGGCGACCTGCTCGTCTCCTCCCGCGACGACGGCACGATCCTCCGGGTCGACGGGCAGTCCGGCAAGAAGACGGAGCTGGGCCAGGTCTCCGGGGTCTCCGCGGCCGGCGAGGGCGGCCTCCTCGGCATCGCCCTCTCCCCGGACTACGCCTCCGACCACATGGTGTACGCCTACTTCACCTCCGACTCGGACAACCGCATCGTCAGAATGGTCTACGACGAGCGGAAGGACTCCGGCGAGCAGCTGGGCGCGCCCGACACCGTCTTCAAGGGCATCCCCAAGGGCTTCATCCACAACGGCGGCCGGATCGCCTTCGGCCCCGACAAGATGCTCTACGCGGGCACCGGCGAGAGCGGCGACACCGGCCTGTCCCAGGACCGCAAGTCCCTGGGCGGCAAGATCCTGCGCCTGACCCCGGAGGGCGACCCCGCCCCGGGCAACCCGTTCCCCGGCTCCCCGGTGTACTCCTACGGTCACCGCAATGTGCAGGGCCTCGCCTGGGACTCCAAGCAGCGTCTGTTCGCCTCGGAGTTCGGCCAGGACACCTGGGACGAACTGAACGCGATCAAGCCCGGCGCCAACTACGGCTGGCCGGACGCCGAGGGCCGCTCCGACGACAAGCAGTTCCAGAACCCGATAGCCCAGTGGCACACCGACGACGCCTCCCCCAGCGGTGTCGCCTACGCCGAGGGTTCCCTCTGGATGGCCGGGCTCAAGGGCCAGCGCCTGTGGCGCATCCCGCTGAACGGCACGGAGGCCTCCGCCGACCCGCAGTCCTTCCTGAAGGGCGAGTACGGCAGGCTTCGCACGGTGGTCTCCGCGGGCGGCGACAAGCTGTGGCTGGTCACCAGCAACACCGACGGCAGGGGCAACCCGAAGGACGGGGACGACAGGATCCTGGAGATACAGGTCAGCTAGCCGGACGCTCCTCGTCGTCCTCGGCCGGGGCTCCAGCTACGTCCTCGTCCCGCTTGGGGAGGCGCACGACGACCTTCCCGGAGGTGAGGTCTATCGGTCCGCGTCCGGGATCGCCGTCACCGACGTCCTCCCGGGTCAGCTCCAGCCGCTTCTGCTCGTCGTGGGTGTGTTTGCGGCCGGGTGCGAACAGTTCCTCGAACATGTTGAACATACGGCCTCCCCTGCCGGTCTCCTCCACCGTACGCCTCACTGTGTGATCGGCGCGTGGAGAGCCTCCTCGGGGAACAGTCCCAGCCGGTGCGCCACGGCCGCGGCCTCGCCCCGTCCGGAGACGGCGAGCTTGGCGAGGATGTTGGACACGTGGACGCTGGCCGTCTTCGGGGAGATGAAGAGTTCCTCGGCGATCTGGCGGTTGGTGCGGCCGAGGGCGACCAGGCGCAGGACATCGCGCTCACGGCCGGTGAGGCCGAGGGAGCGAGCGGGGTCGTCCGGCGCGGCGGCCTGCGTCGCGGTCAGGGTGAGGCGGGCGCGCTGGGCGAGGAGGCCGACCGCGTCGGCGAGGGGCCGGGCGCCGAGGTGGTCGGCGGCGGCATGGGCGAGGCGGAGGAGTTCGGTGGCCCGGTCGCGGTCGGGCTGCTCGGCTCCGCCGGGTGCGGACAGCAGGGCCTGGGCGAGCCGGTGACGGACGCGGGCGAGGTCGTAGGGGCGTTCCAGGGGTTCGAAGGCGCTGACGGCCTCGGACCAGTGGTCGGGGGTGTCGGCGCTCTCGGCGCGCAGCAGTTCGGCGCGGAGCCAGCGCTCGTGGGCCAGCCAGACCGGGGCGTAGGTGGCGAGGGGCCTGGCGGCCTCCCGGATGCTGTCGAGGATCTTCGCCCGGCCCTGCTCGGCGACGGGCAGGCCGAGGGAGTCGGCCTCCATGGTGGCGGCGGTCAGGAGCAGGGGCCAGGCGTAGCGCTGGGTGCCGGGTGGGAAGCCGGTGTCCAGGACGCGTTCGAGGTCGGCGCGGGCATCGAGGAGGCGGCCTTCGGCGGCGGCGATGCCGATGGCCAGTTCGGAGAGGGGGAGTTCGTGTTGCGGAGCCCGGTCGTGGGTGCCGAAGTAGCCGCGGGCCGCGGCGAGTTGGCGGGCGGCCTCGGACAGGTCGCCGCGGGCGAGGGCGAGTCCGGAGCGGGTGGCGGCGTGGAAGCCGCGGGGTTTGGCGCTCTGGCCGACGAGTTCCGCCTTGGTGGCGGCCTGCGCGGCCCGGTCCCAGCGCCCCAGGGAGTAGAGGCATTCGGCGAGGTTGCCCCAGATCCAGGCCTCCTTGTCGGAGAGCCCGAACCTTTGGGCGTAGTCGAGCCCCTCCTCCAGGATCGGCACCGCTTCCCGGGAGCGCCCGATGGCTTCGAGGGCGTTCGGGAGGTTGACGTAGATGCGGCTGGCGACGCCGGAGAAGCCGTCGCGGAGTGTCTCCCGCAGGATCTCGGTCAGCTCGGCGAGCCCGGCCTCGACCCCGCCGGACTCGACGACGAGGCCGGCGGAGGTGACGCGGGCGTTCAACTCGGTCTCGCGGGCGCCGACCATGCGGGCGTACTGAACGGCCCGCTCGGCGGCCGAGACGGCGTCGGGGCCGGGGACGTGGATCATGGACCAGTGGGCCACGTTGACCAGGACCTCGGCGTGCACCTCGGACGGCGGCAGTCCCCGGACCAGCTCCTCGGCGGTGGCCAGTTCGGCCCAGCCGTCGCCTCGGGCCAGTCCCTGGACGAGGTGGGAGCGCTGGACCCAGAACCACGCCGCGCGCAGGGGGTCGCCGTCGTCCTCCAGGAGGTGCAGCGCCCGCTTGGTGATCTTCAGGGCGCGTTCCCGTTCACCGCCCAGGCGTCCGGCGACGGCGGCCTCGGCCATCAGGTCGAGGTAGCGCAGCGGGGTGGTGGCGGGGTCGCAGCCGCTGGGGGTCCCCCCACGTCGTTCAGACAGTGGGGGAGGGTAGACCTCGGTGTAGTCGACCGGGCGCAGGGCGGCCCGGACGTCCTCGGGCGCGGTGTCCCACAGCTCCATCGCGCGTTCCAGGAGCCGCAGTTGCTCGGAGTAGGCGTG
Source organism: Streptomyces sp. NPDC057253 (assembly GCF_042669125.1). Classification (NCBI taxonomy): domain Bacteria; kingdom Bacillati; phylum Actinomycetota; class Actinomycetes; order Kitasatosporales; family Streptomycetaceae; genus Streptomyces; species Streptomyces sp. NPDC057253. The sequence goes on from NZ_JBHUXV010000143.1 coordinate 14,366, forward strand.
CCGGCGGCGGGCCGTGACGGAGGCGTCCAGGACGGCGGGCAGGGCCTTGGCCGGGTCGTGGGCCTGGTACCAGTAGCTGGCCAGGCGCATGACGCGTTCGTCGGCGGGGACCAGCGTGGGGTCGGCCTCCAGGGCTTCGGCGTAGCGCCGGTTGAGGCGGGAGCGTTCGCCGGGCAGCAGGTCGTCGGCGACGGCCTCGCGGACCAGGGAGTGCCGGAAGCGGTAGCCGTCGCCGTCGGGTGCCGGGATGAGGATGTTGGCGTTCACGGCGGCCCGCAGCGCCTCGATGAGGTCGTCCTCGGCGAGTCCGGTGACCGCGGCGAGCAGCCGGTACTCCACGGTGGAGCCACCCTCGGCGACCACCCTGGCGACCCGCTGGGTGCGCTCCGGCAGGCTCTCCACGCGGACCAGGAGCAGATCGCGCAGCGAGTCGGTGAGGCCGGTGCCGCAGCCCTCGGTGGCGCAGACGGCCAGTTCCTCGACGAAGAAGGCGTTGCCGTCGGAGCGTTCGAAGATGTCGTCGACCTGGGCGGGGCTCGGTTCGGTGGCGAGGATGCCGGCGATCTGGCGGCTCACCTCGTCCCGGGTGAAGCGGCCGAGTTCGATGCGGCGGACCGTGCGCAGCCGGTCGAGTTCGGCGAGCAGGGGGCGCAGCGGATGGCGGCGGTGGATGTCGTCGGCGCGGTAGGTGGCGAGGACGACCAGGCGGCCGGTGCGCAGGGTGCGCAGGAGGTAGGAGAGGAGGTGGCGGGTGGAGGCGTCGGCCCAGTGGAGGTCCTCCAGGACGATGACCACGGTGCGCTCGGCGGCGACCCGCTCCAGGAGGCGGGCGGTGAGTTCGAAGAGGCGGGCCATGCTCTCCTCGTCGTGCCGGCCGGTGTGCCGGGCGGGGAGTCCTTCGCCTATCTCGGGCAGCAGCCGGGCCAGTTCCTCCTCCTGGCCGGCGGCCGCGGCGGCGAGTTCGGCGGGCAGGGCTCGGCGCAGGGCGCGCAGCGCGGTGGAGAAGGGGGCGAAGGGCAGTCCGTCGGCGCCGATCTCGACGCAGCCGCCGAGGGCGACGACCGCGCCCTGCCGGCAGGCGGCGGTGGCGAACTCCTCGACGAGCCGGGTCTTGCCGACGCCGGCCTCCCCGCCGAGCAGCAATGCCTGCGGCTCGCCCGCGGTGCCGAAAGCCTGGGAGGTACCCCCAGCGGCGGCGCGGACGAGCGCCTCGTTCAGGTGGTTCAGCTCTTCGGTACGGCCGACGAACACGGGACTGACGGACCTGGTCTCCACAGGCCCGAGCATGGCACGCGGGTCCGACAGCTGGGCACTCGTTTTCGGGGCGGGCCGAGTGTCCCGGCCCGCCCCGGTCGCCGGGAGGACGGCCGCGGGGACGGGCAGAGCCGTACGGCCGTCCTCCCTCCCCCCGGCGCTCACGCCGTGCGGAGGAACCGGTGCCGCCGTGGGCGGCCGGTATGCGAATCGCTCTCGGCGGTGCGCTCGGCGGCTTCGCGGCGGGCGGCCCGGCGGCCGCGCAGCGTCTCGCGGGCGAGGCGCTCGCGCTCGGCCTGGCGGATGAGTTCGGCGGAGCGGTACTGGGAGAGCTCGTACTCGGGATACATGGCGTGGTCCTTGTCGGAGTCGGTGTCGGGCTTCGCTTTCTGCGATGCCTCCACCTTCGTCTCCGAGGGGGGTCCGCCACATCGGGAGAGTTCCGCATCTTCGGGGGCCGGAGGGGCCTTAGACGCGCGGGAGGGGCCTCAGGGGCTCCGTAAGGTACCTACGGATGCCCTGAGGCCCCTCGGGACCTGCGCTGATTCAGCTGGTGGAAGGCAGGCTGAGCAGGATGTCGGTGTACTTGAGCACGGCCAGGAGCAGCCCGACGACGCCGAGCGCGACACCGCCCCAGGCGACCGACTTGATCCAGGTGGCCTGCGGCTTGCCGGGGGCGCCGAAGGCCGGGCGGGCCAGCACCGCGACACCGACGATCAGCGCGATCAGCGCGAAGACGCCGCCCCACAGTGCGGTGGCCTTCCAGGCGTCGCCGTAGCCCTCGTCGAGGAGCTTGGCCACGTCGGAGGAGGTCGCGGTCTGCGCGTGCAGCTGGCCGATGAGCGACTGCCGCGCGGACGCCACGGTGCCCACCCAGCTGCCGGTCAGCGACACCAGGCCGAGCGCCGCGGAGACAACCGCGCCCGCGCCCTGGCCGACGCCGGTCGGACCTTCCTCCTGGGCGGCCTCGAGCAGCTCCTCGCCCTCCTCGTCGTCGATCTCGTCGGTGGCGGTGTCCTCGGCCGGGGCGGCCTCGGTCTCCGTCACCTCGTCGGTCTTGGCGACGTTCACCTTCTCCTCGTCGGTCGTGGCCTCGGCGCCCGTCGCGGCGCCGGTCTCGTCAGCTGTCTTCGTTCCCATGTCGGGCACCGTACGGATCCTGTCTGAGAGGTCTCTTAATGATCGCTGTGCACGGCACGCCCGCGCGCTTCACGCCATTCGGGGGCCAGAATCGACCACACCTCCAGGTCGTGCCGCACGCCACGATAGGGGTAGGCCTCCCGCCGTACGCCATCGCGGGTCATGCCCAGGCGCCGGGCGACGTTCAGGCTGGGGGTGTTGCCGGCCGAGGCGACCCACTCGATCCGGTGGATGCCGCGCTGGTCCACGGCGAAGTCGATCAGCACCCGCATGGCGCGGGTGACCAGGCCGCGCCCGGTGCCGGCGGGCTCCAGCCAGCAGCCGACCTCGGCGTTGCCGTTCTCGGCGTCGAAGTTCAGGAAGAGCACACCGCCCACGAGCTTGCCCTCCAGCCACAGGCCGTGCAGGGAGCCGGTGTCGGCGGCGCGCAGGTCGGCGTAGCGCTGGAGCACCTCGCGCGCGCCCTGTGCGTCCGTCGCCTTGGCGGCGAAGGGGATGTACTGGTTGATGAACTCCCGCCCGCGCTCCAGGTGGGCCAGGAACTCCTCCGCGTGCCAGGGCTCCAGCGGCCGCAGCTCGGCGTCCTCACCCAGGGATATCGCGTACATCCTCGTCCCGCTCCCTCTCCATCTGCTCCACGACGTCCTGCTCCACGACATCGGTGAGCCTCTCATGCGCGGCGCGGCACTCGGGCGGTTCGATGCTGATGCGGGGCATCCGGCGGTCCAGCCAGCCGGGCAGCCACCAGTTGGCGCCGCCGAGCAGATGCATGAGGGCGGGGACGAGGAGGGTGCGCAGGACGAACGCGTCGAGGGCCACGGCGGCGGCGAGCGCGATGCCGAACATGGCGATCACGCGGTCGCCGCTGAGCACGAAGGCGAGGAAGACGGAGATCATGATGACCGCGGCGGAGTTGATCACCCGGCTGGTCTCGGCGAGGCCCACGCGCACGGCCCGCCGGTTGTCGCCGGTCTCCAGCCACTCCTCGTACATCCGGCTGACCAGGAAGACCTGGTAGTCCATGGAGAGCCCGAAGAGCACCGAGACCATGATCACCGGCAGGAAGGGTTCGATGGGCCCGGCGCGGCCCAGCCCGAGCAGTGCGCTCCCCCAGCCCCACTGGAAGATCGCCACGACCACGCCGAAGGCGGCGGCGACCGCGGCCACGTTCATCGCGGCGGCCTTCAGCGGGATGCCGACGGACCGGAAGGCGAGCAGGAGCAGCAGACAGCCCAGGCCGATGACGACGCCCACGAACAGGGGCAGCTTGCCGACGATGACGTCCGCGAAGTCGTCGTACGACGCCGTCATCCCGCCGACGTGGATGTCGAGCGTGGTGCCGGTCTCGGCGCGGGGCAGCACCTCGGTGCGCAGCCGTTCGACGAGGTCGCTGGTCTGCCGGGACTGCGGGGCGGAGTCGGGGACGATCGTGAAGTAGGCGAGGTCGCCGCCGGTGTCGTAGGTCACCGGGGTGGTGGAGGCGATGCCCTCGGTGGTGCGGATGGTGGCGTCGAGGTTGTCGAGGAGCAGCTTGTCCTCGGCGCCGTCGACGCGCGTCACCAGGGTGAGCGGGCCGTTGACCCCCGGGCCGAAGCCGTCCGCGAGGAGGTCGTAGGCCTGCCGGGTGGTCGAGGACTTCGGGTCGTTGCCCTGGTCGGAGGTGCCGAGGCGCAGGCCCAGGGTGGGCAGGGCGAGGACGGTGATGACCACCAGGGCGATCGCGCCGAGCAGCTTGGGGTGCCGTTCCACGAAGGCGGACCAGCGGTGGGCGAACCCGGTGGGCAGTTCGGGCTCGGGCCCGTGCTCGGCGAGCCGGCGCCGCTCGCGCCGGCTCAGGGCCCGCATGCCGATGAGGGAGAGCAGGGCGGGCAGCAGGGTCACGGAGGCGGCGACCGTGAGGACGACCGTCAGACAGGCGGCTATCGCGACGCCGTTGAGGAAGCCGAGGCGCAGGATCAGCATGCCCAGCAGGGCGATGCACACCGTGGCACCCGCGAAGACGACCGCGCGGCCGGTGGTGGATACGGCGTTCTCGGCGGCCTCGGTGACGCTCAGGCCGCGTTTCAGGCCGCGCCGGTGTCGGGTGACGATGAACAGCGCGTAGTCGATGCCGACGCCGAGGCCGATCAGCATGCCGAGCATGGGCGCGAAGTCGGCCACGGTCATGGCGTGCCCGAGGAGCACGATCCCGGCGTAGGCGGTGCCCACGCCGACCAGGGCGGTGGCGATGGGCAGCAGCGAGGCGGCGAGCGAGCCGAAGGCGAGGAAGAGCACCAGGGCGGCCACGAGCACACCCACGACCTCGGCGATGTGCCCGCCCGAGGACTCGGTGAGGGCGACGGCGCTGCCGCCCAGTTCGACCTGGAGACCGTCGGCCTCGGCGTCCTTGGCGGTGTCCACCACGGCCCGCGCCTCGGACTTGTCGATGTCCTCGGCGGAGTGGGAGAAGGTGACGGCGGCGTAGGCGGTGTGTCCGTCGGCGCTGATCAGACCGTTGCCCGTGGAGTCGTAGGGGCTGACCACGGAGGCCACCCCGGGCAGGTCCGCGATCTTGTCCAGGGTCGTGGTCATCGTCTGCTCGACGTCGGCGTCCCGGACCGAGCCCGAGTCGACGTGCCAGACGACGGTGTCGCTGTCGCCGCCGAGGTGCGGGAAGCCCTCCCGGAGCAGCTGGGTGGCGCGGCCCGACTCGGTGCCCGGGACCTCGTAGTCGTTGGAGTACGCGGAGCCGACGACGGCGGCGCCCGCGCTCACTCCGCCGAGGGCGAGGAGCCACAGGAGGACGACGACCAGGCGTCGCCGGACACACCAGCGTGCGAGGGCTGCCACGTAGCTGCTCCCAGGGTGAATTGTGGATCTTTGACCGGGAACAGCCCGCAAAGAACGCATGAGCAATGCGTGAACCACTCTCGCAGGCAAAAGTGATCGTTTATTACGATCGTGCGTTTATTCACAAGAGTGGGAGACAGATCACAGGACAGTAACGGTCACTCTGTCACGTCCGCCCGACCTCAGTCGAACTGGTCGCCCAACGCCATCACCATCACACCGACGATCAGCAGCCACAGCGCTCTGCGGGTGCGCCCGCGGGAGCCCAGGACCGCCGCGAGCACGCACACCGCGGCCCCGAACCCATAGGCCGCCGGAACCAGCGCCGGGGCGGATCCGGCGGCCCGCAGCGCCGCCGCTGCCAGGCCGGCCAGGGCCAGCAGGGCGCCGGTGCCGGAGGCCGTCCAGCGGGCCCGCCGGGCGTCCAGCTCCTGGTCGTCGTACTCCTCCTGTATGCCGGACGGCTCGGAATTCGCAGGACCGTTCATGGCGGGCGAGCGTAGCGTGTCCCGCTGAGAATCCCAGGGCTTGTCCGCCCCCGGCCGAAGCAGGTGCATTGTTTGAGCGTCAGACCGAGCTCCGACGTATCCCCTTCCGCATTTCCGGACTCAAGGAGCCCGTTCACCGATGCCAGACGACATCAACCCGCCGATGACGGGGACCTCGCATGAGGACCTCGCCGAGCGGCTGACCCAGGCCCGCTACCCGCGCAGCAACAGCTACGACGTCCGCTGGGTCATCGAGAACCAGATGGGCCCGAACGCGCTGTGGCTGCTGGAGTGGCTCGCGCCCGCGCTCGGCCTGGACACCTTGCGGCCCTGTGCCCGTGTGCTCGACCTGGGCTGCGGCCGGGCGATGACCTCGGTCTTCCTGGCCAGGGAGTACGACGTCCAGGTCACCGCGGCCGACCTGTGGGTCAAGCCCGACGAGAACGCCAAGCGCATCGCCGAGGCCGGTTTCTCCGACCGGGTGCTGCCCGTGCACGCCGAGGCGCACGACCTGCCGTTCGCCGAGGCGAGCTTCGACGCGATCGTGAGCATCGACGCGTACCAGTACTTCGGCACCGACGATCTGTATCTGCCCACGCTGACCCGGCTGTTGAAGCCGGGCGGGCGGATCGGGATCGTCGTACCGGCGCTGCGGGAGGAGCCGGACGGCATCGAGCCGCCTGAGCATCTCAAGCAGTGGTGGGAGCCCGACTTCTGGTGCTTCCACACCGCCGAATGGTGGCGGCGCCACTGGACCCGCAGCGGGGCCGTCGAGGTGGAGACGGCCGACTGGCAGCCAGAGGGCTGGCGGGACTGGCTGCTGTGGTGCGATGTGATCGCCGAGGAGAGCCCCGAGGAGTTCCATCGCACGATGGCCCGCGAGGTGGGCGAGATGGTCCGGGCCGACGAGGGCCGGACGCTCGGTTTCGTACGGCTCGTAGGACGCCGTAAGTAGCCGTACGGCCCCGGAGGACATGTCCTCCGGGGC
>NZ_JBHUXV010000144.1:0-21016 GCF_042669125.1 Streptomyces sp. NPDC057253
CCGGTACGCCCGGGTGGGCCTTCTGCTCGGTCGCCGCACCGGCCCCTCACCGTGGCTCCCGGGGCAGACCCAGGGCCCGTTCGGCCACCACCGTGCGCAGCACCTCGTTGGCGCCGCCCGCGATCGTGTACGCGCGTGCGTACAGGAAGGAGTCCTGCCACCAGCCGTCGGCCACCGCTCCGGGGTCGCCCTCGGTCAGCAGAGCGTCGGTGCCCTGAAGGGCCAGGCCCAGCTCGGCCAGCGCCAGGTTGGTCTCGGCGAAGAAGATCTTGCCCAGCGGGGCGGCCGCGGGATCCTCCCTGCCCGCCAGCATCTGGGACTGCTGGAGCTTGTTCATCAGGTTGTTGACGTGCACGCGCGTGGCCAGCCGCCCGATGTCCTGGCGCACCGAGGCGTCGTCGAGCGCGGGCCGTCCCGCGACCGACGCGTTCGCCGCGACCTCCAGCACGTCGTCCAGGTACAGGAACAGTTCGGCGGCGTGCCCGGCGACACCGGTCCGCTCATGGGCAAGGCTCGACATCGCGACGCGCCACCCGTCGTTCACCTCGCCGATGACACGGTCCGCGGGGATCCGCACACCGTCGAGGAAGACCTCGTTGAAGTCCGTGGTGCCGGTGATCTCGCGCAGCGGCCGGATGTCGACGCCGGGCGAGCGCATGTCGAGGGCGAACGCCGTGATCCCCTTGTGCTTGGGGGCCTCCGGGTCGGTGCGGGCCAGCAGGTAGCCGATGTCGGCGTGCTGACCGTTGGTGGTCCACACCTTCTGGCCGTCGACGACGAACTCGTCCCCCTCACGGCGCGCCCGGGTGCTCAGTGCCGCCAGGTCGCTTCCCGCACCGGGCTCGCTGAACAGCTGGCACCAGATGTCCTGAGCCCCCCTGATGCGGGGAAGGAAGTAGTCCTTCTGCTCGTCGGTGCCGTAGTCGATCACGGCCGCCGCGGCCAGCGAGGCGGCTCCGATCGGCTCCCAGGTGCGGGCCCGGGTGAGTTCCTCGGCCACGATGAAGGCTTCCAGCGGATGGGCGTCCGGCCTGCCCCCGTACTCCTGCGGCCATCCGATCCCGAGCAGGCCTTCGGCGTACAGGCGTGCGGTCCACGCCCGAATCGCCGGAACCAGTTCGGGTTCCGGCGCGCGCACCCCTGTATGCGCCTTGACTCCCGGCGCATGATCGGAGATGAAGGCACGCACACGAGCCCTGAACGCGTCGAGTTCGGAGGAGGTGTCGAGTCGCATGGTGGCCCTCCACGGGCGTCGAGGCCCTCACAGACCTCATCCACTTGGTTAACTTAGTGATAGCATAACCGCTCCATCCGATGGAGCCGCACGCCGGGAGCGATCCGGCGGAGAGAGGGAGCAACCGGTGGATTTCGAGCCCAGCGAAGAGCAGGCGATGCTCCGAGACGTCTCCCGGGCCACCTTGCGGGACCACTCCGGGCCCGAGCGGACACGCGTCCTGCTCGATGCCGACGAGGACGTGGACGCCAGGCTGTGGAAGCTAGGCGCGGACCTGGGCTGGGTGGGCCTCGCGATTCCCGAGGAGTACGACGGCGCGGGCCAGGGACTGACGGAACTGACCCTGGTCGCCGAGGAGCTGGGCCGGGCCGTGGCCCGGGGCCCGTTCCTCACCAGCGCCCTTGTCGCGCTCGCCGTCGCCCGCGGTGGCTCCGCCGAGCTGCGTGCCGAGGTCCTGCCCGCGCTCGCGGCCGGATCCGCTCGCGCGACCTGGGCGTTCGCGGAACCCGCAGGCCAGTGGAGCCCTCGGCACCTGCTCACGACAGCAACGGTACGCGGGGAGGAGTTCGTCCTGCGCGGCACCAAGTCGGCCGTGCAGGACGCGGCCAGTGCCCGCTGGCTGCTGGTCACGGCACTGCTCGACGGCGTGGCGGCCAACTTCCTCGTCGACCGGCACGCCATCGGGGTCACCGTGCGGCGCCAGCGGTCGCTGGATCTGACCCGCAATCTCTACGCGGTCTCCCTGGACGAGGTACGCGTCCCCGTCGGCCGTCGCCTCGACGGCGGGCCCGCGGCCGTGAGCGGACTGCGCGACGCCGGTGCCGTCCTCACCGCCGCGGACGCGCTGGGTGCCTGCGAGTGGCTGCTCAAGGCCACGGTCGAGTACGCCGGGGTGCGGGTGCAGTTCGGGCGGGCGATCGGAAGCTTCCAGGCGATCAAGCACAAGGCCGCCGACATGCGGATGGCCGTCCAGGGCATGCGGGCCTCCGTCCACTACGCGGCGAAGGCCGCGGATGCCGGCTCACCGGACGCCTCCCAGGCCGCGAGCACCGCGAAGGCCTTCGCCTGCGAGGAGTCGAGCCGGCTCGCCGGCGAGGCCCTCCAGATCCACGGCGGGATCGGCTTCACCTGGGAGCACGACATGCACCTGTACCTGCGCCGGGTCAAGGCCGACGAGGTGCTGTACGGCAACGCCGCCGAGCACTACGAACGCGTGTGCCGACTGCTCCTGGACACGCGGCACCCCGTCGTCCGCTGAGATGTGGTCATGAACCCCCTCGACCTCGTCATCGGCCCGACCGAGCTGAAGGACGAGGACATCACCCGGCTGGAGCTCTCCGACGACGGCCAGCCGGTCGCACCGGTCGTCTTCGTCGACCTGGATCAGTGGGGGCCGACCGACCCCCAGCCCGCCCTGCCCGGTCAGCCGCACCGCGTACTGGTCGGCGTGGCCACGAAACCCGTGCCGGACCGGCTCGCACCGCTCCTGCCCGAGCTGGCGTTCACGCTGGTCCCGAGCGGGCAGGACGGCGCCGGTCGCGAGCGGGTGGGTGTCGAGGATCCCTGGACGACCGCGCGGCAGATCTCCGCGTACGCCCGTGCCGCACCGCGCGCCGCGGTCGCGCTGGCCGGCCTGCTGCGGGCCACCGAACGACTTCCGGTGGCTGAGGGCCTGACCGCGGAGTCGCTGGCCTACTCGATGCTGCTGGCGGGGCCCGAGTTCGCCGCCTGGCGGGCCCGCACCCCGCGCAAGCCGGTCCCGGAGTATCCCGACCCCGTCCTGATGACCAGGGACGGCTCCCTCCTGCGGGTGACCCTCAACCGGCCGCGGCGCCACAACGCCTTCAGCCGGGACGTCCGGGATGCCGTCGTCGACGCACTGACACTGGCCCGGCTCGACCCGACCGTCACCAAGGTGGAGCTGAGCGGCAACGGCCCGTCGTTCTGCAGCGGTGGCGACCTCGACGAGTTCGGCACGACCCCCGACGTGGCCACCGCCCATCTCGTCCGCGTCCGGCAGAGCGCCGGCCACGCGGTGCATCGCGCGGGCGTCCCCGTCCATGTCCGCGCGCACGGCGCCTGCATCGGCGCGGGCATCGAGGTGCCTGCGTTCGCGGACCGGATCGAGGCGGCTCCCGATGCGTACTTCCAACTCCCCGAACTGCGCATGGGGCTGGTTCCCGGCGCGGGCGGCACGGTGAGTGTGACGCGGCGCATCGGGCGGTGGCGTACGGCGTACCTGGTGCTCAGCGGTGTGCGGGTCGACGCGCGGACCGCACTGGCGTGGGGCCTCGTCGACTCCCTGACTGCCTGAACCCCGAGAGGGCCGAGCCTGCGGAGAAGGCCGAGACGGCCCGGCGCGACCGCCCCGGACCGGAGCGGTCGCGACCAGTCCGGCTCAGACCCCCAAACCGTCCGAGTGCAGCCGGGACACGACGGTGCGGCGCACCAGCTTGCCCGTGGGCGTCCGCGGAAGTTCGTCCCAGATCTCGATGCGGTCCGGGGTCTTGCTCCCCCGCAGCGCCTCGCGCACGAAACGGCGCAGTTCCTCGGGCTCGGCGGTGGTACCGGGCCGCGCCACGACGGCGGCCTCGATGCGCTGTCCCCACTCGTCGTCGGGTACGCCCACCACGGCGACGTCCAGCACGGCGGGGTGCCGCATCAGCACGTCCTCGATCTCCGCGGGGGCGATGTTCTCCGCCCCGCGGATGATGGTGTCGTCGGCACGGCCCGCGATGAACAGATACCCGTCCTCGTCCAGGTAGCCGTGATCGCGGGTGTCGAAGAATCCCTGCGCGTCCACGGCCCTGCCCTGCCCCACGTACTCGGCGGACACCTGCTCGCCCCGTACGCAGACCCGGCCCTTGTGCCCTGGCGGGAGCACCCGGTCCTCGTAGTCCCGGATCTCCAGCTCGATCGCGGGCACCGGACGGCCGACGGAGGCCAGCCGCGCCCGCACGGCCGGGGCGTCACTGGCGAGGGCCGCCCTGTGGTCCTCGGGGCCGAGGACGGCGATCGTCGAACTGGTCTCGGTCAGGCCGTAGGCGTTGACGAAGCCGACATGCGGCCAGGTCCGCAACGCCCGCTCGATCACCACCGAGGGCATCGGCGCCCCGCCGTAGGCGAGGCCTCGCAGCCGAGGCAGTGTCTTGTCGGCGCCGCTGTCCACGATCCGCGCGAGCATCGTGGGCACCACCATGGCGTTGGTGATGCCCTCGTCGCGCACCAGCCGCAGCCACTCCTCGGGCGTGAACCGCTCCAGCACGACGGTCCTGCGACCGGCGTAGAGATTGGTGAGGACGTTCGCCACCGCCGCGATGTGGTACGGCGGAACGCTCATCAGCGCCGCGTCGTCGGGCTCGGCCGAGCCGAACTCGACCGTGCCCAGGACGTAGGAGACCAGGTTGGCGTGCCGGAGCAGGACGCCCTTGGGAGCGGACGTCGTGCCACTGGTGTAGATGATGACCGCCGCGGCGTCCGGGTCAGTGAACGTGTCCTCGGCGTCCGGCGCCTGCGCCTCCCGGGCCGTACGCAGCCACTCCTCGGACGTGTGCGCCCGCAGGCCCGCGCGCCTGAGCGTCTCCACCTGGTCGGGGCCCGCGATCCCGACGGCCTTGGGATGGTTGGCGAGGAGCGGGAGGAGCTGTTCGTCGCCCAGGCGGTAGTTCACGGGCACGAGCGGTACGCCGGCCCGGGCCGCGGCGCACAGCGCGACCGGGAAGGCGGGGCCGTTCACATCGAGGAAGACCACCGCGTCGGCGCCCGCCTCGCGGATGGCGGCGGCCGCCGCGAGAGAGCTCGCGCGCAACTGCGCGGCGGTCAGACCGCTCTCGCGGCGGCCGGTGACCACCCGGTCCCCGAAGCCCTCGGCCGCCATGTCGAGCAGCATCGTCACGTTCACTGCAGGCTCACCTCCCGCCGGGTCAGTCGGAGGCCGGAAGCGCCTTGGCGGCCTTGACCGCCAGCGGGCTCCCGTCCACCGCGAGCGTGCCCTGCCCGGGTTTGGTGCACAGCAGCTCGATCCCCAGCTCGTCGTCCGCGTACCGCTTGCCCAGGAGCGTCCCGTCCGTCTGGCCCGGGTCGGGCACTCCCGACCGGGCGGGCTTCTCACGCGCGTCGGACATCTCCGCGCCACCGCAGGTGATCTTCACCTCACGGTCGGGGGCACGGACGACGATGACGGCCGTTTCGTCAACGGTGCTGGCGAGCGTCTGCCCGACTCGTGGCTTCACTGTGACTCCCAAGGTGTGCGTTTCATTCTCGGCGGCTCAACCGGCTCGTGCACCCGCGCTCTCGGCGAAGGTGCCGCCGGTCTCGACGGCTGCGGCGTGCGCGGCAGCGAAAGCGGTCCGGACCTCCGGGTCCCACCCGGGGGCAAGCGGGTGGGGAAACGGCGGGCTCGGCGGTGCTCCTGCGCCGTCCCGGACGTCATGCGGCCCCGTCCGCGGCCAGCGAGGCCCGTACGAGATCGAGCAGCTCGACCCGGCTGACCTTGAACGAAGGTGTCCGCGGCAGCGCGTCGAGAACGACGATATGGGCCGGCACCTCGTACGGAGTGAGCACCTCTCGGCACGACGTGGTCAGCTCCTGCGCGCTGGGGGCAGTGTGACCGGGCCTCAGCTCCACGGCGGCCACCGGCACCTGCCCCAGCCGGGCGTCCGGAAGAGCGACGACGGCCGCCTCGTGGACCGCAGGGTGACGTTCGAGGGCCTGGCGCACCTGATCGGGCTGGACCTTGAAGCCGCCGCGGACGATCGCGTCGTCCGCGCGGCCGTGGATCCACACGAACCCGTCCTCGTCGAGCCGGGCGAGGTCGCTGGTGCGCACCCAGGCCTCGCTTCCGTCCGGCGACTGGGCGGTGCGGATCTCCAGGTGGCCCACTTCGCCGAGCGCCACCAGGGTCCCGTCCTCACCGGTCACCCTCATCTCGACACCCGGGAGAGGGCGCCCCGCACTGCCCGCCTTGGTGTCCCACCACTTCTCGTGCAGCGGGAGCGTCCAGGCGGCGACCGCTCCAGCGAACTCCGTGGCGCCGTAGGTCATCAGGACACGGGCGCCGTACGCGCGGAAGAAGGCGTCGGCGAGCTCGGGCGGGCAGTAGGTGGTACCGCAGGTGACGACGCGGAGGCTGGAGAGCTTCTCCGGCGGCACCTCGGCGTCCAGGACGGTACGCAGCGCGGCCGGTACGAGTCCGGCGGCCGGCGGGCGGTACCGCTCGACCGCGCGGACCCACGGCTCAAGCGAGAAGCGGCGCAGCAGGACGAGGCGGCGGCCCGCGTAGAGGCCCGCGACCGCGCTCCACAGGCCGCCGATGTGCACGAGCGGCGTGCTCACCAGACCCACCCCGGAGCGCAGCAGCGCCCCCTTCCTCGGACGCTGCCCACTGGATTCCAGTGCGGTGTCGAACTGCCGGTCGAGCAGCCTGACCCGCTTGGGCGGGCCCGTCGTACCGGAGGTGAGCATCTCGATCGAGACTCCGGGGGCGGTCTCGGCGTCCGGCCGCGGCCTGCCGCCGGCGCGCTCCAGGCGGCCGTCCGTCTCCAGACGAAGTGCCAGGCCCGCTTCGGTGACGGCAGTGAGCACGCCCTCGTTCTCCAGGACGCCACGGGAGGCGACGACCACGGAGAGCCCGCTGCGCGCGATGTCCGCGGCGAGCCGCTCGGGCGGCTGGAGAGGGCTGAGCGTGACGACGCAGCGGTTGGTGGCGAGCACGGAGCAGATCACGGCCAGGTGCTCGGGGCGGTTCTCGAGAACCACGCCGACCCTCGTCCCGTCTTCCAGGCCTGCTTCCGTGAGCACCGCGTCGAGGCGTCGGGCGATCGAGCGCAACGCGCCCCAGTTCCACCAGGATTCCTCGAACTCGACGGCCCGGGCGTCCGCCGGAGCGCTGCTCAGCAGTTCGGCCAGGCGACTGCGAGCGCCCATGGGCCACCTCCACTTTCCAAGAAAGTATACTGAGATAACTACGTCTGAAAAGCCCCTGCGGCGGTGAAGGGACCGAGCCCGGCGTCAGTCCGCCGTCAGCAGCTCGACGATCGTGGCGTTGGCCATGCCGCCGCCCTCACACATCGTCTGGAGGCCGTAACGGATGCCGTGGTCCCGCATGTGGTGCACGAGCGTGGTCATGAGCCGGGCACCGGAGGCGCCCAACGGGTGGCCGATGGCGATCGCCCCACCGTTGGGGTTGAGGCGCTCGGGATCGGCGCCGGTCTCCGCGAGCCACGCCATCGGCACCGGAGCGAAGGCCTCGTTGACCTCGTAGGCGCCGATGTCGTCGATGGCCAGCCCGGAGCGGGCGAGCGCCTTGGCCGTGGCGGGGATCGGGGCACCCAGCATGAGCACCGGGTCGTCACCGGCGATCACAGCCGTGTGCACGCGCGCGAGGGGCCTGAGACCCAACTGCGCGGCCTTCTCCGACGTCATCATGAGCAGCGCCGCCGCACCGTCGCTGATCTGCGACGCGTTGCCGGCGTGGATGGTGCCGCCCTCCTTGAAGGCCGCCCGGAGTCCGGCCAGCTTCTCGGCGGTGGTCCCGCGCCTGAGGCCCTCGTCCGCGGCGAAGAGCGTGCCGTCGGCGAGAGTGACGGGCGCGATCTGCCCCTGGAAACGCCCCTTGTCGGTCGCCTCCGCGAGCTTGGCATGGGAGGCGGCGGCGAACTCGTCCATCTCCCGGCGGCCGAAGCCCCACTTGTCGACCATCATCTCGGCACCGACGCCCTGGTTGAAGGTCACGCCGTACCGCTCCTGCACGAGCGGTCCGCCGGCCCTGCCGAGCGCCGGATCCTTCACCGAGGAACCGATGGGCACGGCGCTCATGATCTCGACGCCGCCGGCGACGGCCACGTCGTACTGCCCGGAGACCAGGCCCGCCGCGGCGAAGTGCACGGACTGCTGCGAGGAGCCGCACTGACGGTCGACCGTGGTGGCCGGGACCGACTCCGGCCAGCCGGCCGCGAGGACGCCCATGCGCGCCACGTTGTTGGCCTGCTGACCGACCTGTTGCACACAGCCCCAGATGACGTCGTCGACGAGGGCCGGATCGACACCGGTGCGCTCGGCCAGCGCCCGGAGCACATGAGCCGACAGGTCGGCGGCGTGCCGATCCGCGAGGGCTCCGTTCCGTTTGCCGACCGGCGTGCGGACCGCATCCACGATGACGGCGTCGCGTGTGGACATACAGCACCCTCCTTCGCCAACAACAACTGTTTGTTAGTTTACTAGGTCACCTATGCTGAGCCTAGTCCCACCTTCACTGCGCCAGAGGCGCCGCGTCCGGGTAGAGGGTCCACCCGGCTCCCGATCGGACCCAGCCGCCCGCCGCGGCCGTACCGCCGTCCACGTTCAGCGTGACGCCGGTGACATAGCCGGCTCGGTCGGAGCAGAGGTACATCGCCGCGTCGGCGCATTCCGCGGCGGCGCCCTCGCGGCCCAGCGGGACGTAACGCCGCACGGCCGCCGCACGGTCCGGTGGGCGAGGCGGCAGGGCCTCCGGGTCCACCGGACCCGTCAGGATGCCCCGGTTGCCGGCGGTCGCGGTGTGGTCCGGGGCCAGGGCGTTCACCCGGATCCCGTGCTCGGCGAGTTCGACCGCCATGGTGTGGGTGAAGCTGATCATCGCGGCCTTGCAGGCGGCGTACACCGCGTACATGGGAGCGGCACGCCGGCCCTCGATGCTGGTGACGTTGAGTATCGAGCCGCCGCCGGACGAGGCGATCAGCGGTGCGGCGGCCGAGGTCGCCGCCAGCATGCTGACCAGGTTGATGTCGATGTGGCGGCGCCAACTGCGTTCGCTCTGCTCCAGGAAGCGCCGGGCGCGGACCCCGCCCGCGTTGTTGACCAGGATGTCGAGGCGCCCGAACGACCGGTGCGCTGCCGTGACGGCTTCCGTCAGTGCGGCGGTGTCCATCACGTCCGCCGCGAGCGAGGTCGCCGTACCACCTGCCCGCTCGGCCAGTTCCCTCGTCACCTCGGCCCGCTGGAGGTCGATGTCGACGAGACCGACCCGCACGCCGGCGCCGGCCAGCGCGACCGCGATGGCCTGACCGATGCCGGCCCCCGCTCCGGTCACCACCGCGGCCTTGCCCTCGAAGCCCAGGTCGAACGTCATCGCCCGCTCCTCTCCGGCCCGTGCTTCGCGATCACTTCACGCCCGTAGGCCTCCAGCGTCCTGACGGCTTCGGCCGCGCTGTCTCCCGGCACCCGGACGACGAACCAGGTGGCTCCGGCGTCGGCCAGTTCGTCGAGGTGGTCGCGGTGGGCCGGGAAGTCATCGTCGCGGCGGACGTCGCTGTGCGGTGTCTGCACCTGGACGTCCAGGGAGGCGGGGTCGCGTCCGGCCTCGGCGGTGAAGACGCGCAGCTCCGCGACGGCCGCCGCGAGGTCGGCCGGCGTGGACAGCGCCGCGGTCCGGGTGGTGGCCGCCATCTCCGCGCCGTTGAGCAGCGGTGACCAGCCCTGGCCGGCACGGGCGGCCCGGCGCCGCGCGTTCCGCCCGTTGCCGCCCATCCAGACGGGCGGATGGGGCAGCTGCACGGGACCCGGGGTACTGACCGTGCCGTGCGCGGAGTACCGCAGCCCCTCTCCGGTGTACGACTCCTCGGTCCACAGGTCCCGCAGCACATCGAGCGCCTGGTCCAACAACTCGCCGCGGCGCTCGAAGTCGACGTCGAGCGCGTGGAACTCCGACCGCAGGTAGCCCCCGCCGGAACAGATCGTCAGCCGCCCGCCGGAGAGCCGGTCCACCGTGGCGATCCGCTTCGCCGCCATCAGAGGGCTGTGATACGGCAGCACCATCAGGTACGTCATCAGGCGCAGCCGGTCCGTGACCGCGGCACAGAAGGCGAGGGCGTCGAGCGGGTCCAAGGTCGCGTGCCCCCCCGAGGCGAGCCACTTCCGCGACGGCGCGGGATGCTCCGTGAACGCGATCGCGTCGAAGCCCGCCTCCTCCGCCGCCCGGGCGAAGGTACGCATGCCCTCGGGCCCGTACAGCTCCGGCGCACAGCCCGGCCTTCCGACCGGATGTTCGACAGTGAATCTCACGGTCTCCCCTTACGTGATCAGCAGCTCTGGACCACAACGTCTCTATGTTAGTTTACTAGGTCACCTATGCTGACTCCAGGGCTGACGTCGAGAGGACCAGGGACATGCGGATCGGGATGCCGATGGCCTACAGCGGAGGGTTCGCCGAGACGGTCGGCGAACTCGTCGACTACGAGAGAGCGGGGCTCGACATCGTCTTCGTCCCGGAGGCGTACAGCTTCGACTCGGTGAGTCAGCTCGGATACCTGGCGGCACGCACGAGCACCGTCGCCATCGCGTCGGGCATCCTCAACATCTACTCGCGCACGCCCTCGCTGCTCGCCATGACGGCGGCCGGCCTGGACTACGTCTCCGGCGGCCGCTTCTCACTGGGGATCGGCGCCTCCGGCCCCCAGGTCGTCGAGGGCTTCCACGGAGTGCCGTACGACGCCCCCCTGGCCCGCACCAGGGAGGTGGCCGAGATCTGCCGCAAGGTGTGGCGTCGCGAGCCCCTCGTCCACGCAGGACCGCGCTACCACCTGCCCCTCGGCCGCGAACACGGTGGTTCGGGCGCCGGCAAGGCGCTGAAACTCATCAACCACCCGGTACGCGCACGCGTGCCCATGGTCCTCGCCGCGCTCGGACCCAAGAACGTGGCCCTGGCCGCCGAGTTGTTCGAGGGCTGGGAGCCGATCTTCTATCACCCCGAAGGCGCCCGGGCCGCCTTCGGCGACGCCCTGGCGGAGGGGACGGCCCGCCGCGCCGCCGACCTGCCGCCGCTCGACATCGTCGTGGACACGCAGGTGGCCCTCACCGAGAACCCCGACGAGCGCGCGGCCGCCGAACAGCAGGTCCGGGAGCACCTGGCCCTCTACATCGGGGGCATGGGAGCCAAGGGCAAGAACTTCTACAACGACCTCGCGGGCCGCTACGGCTTCGAGGAAGCCGCCGCGGCGATCCAACGGCTCTTCCTCGACGGCCGCAAGGCGGAGGCCGCCGCCGCGGTCCCCGACGCACTGGTGCGCGGTGTGTCGCTGATCGGTCCGCCCGGCTGGGTCAAGGAACGCGTCGCGGCCTTCGCCGAGAGCGGTGCCACGACGCTCAACGCGAAGCCGCTGGCCGCCACGCACGAGCGGCGTGTGCGCGATGTCGCCACCCTCAAGGAGCTGAGCGCATGACGACCGCGGCGTACGGCCCGCTCGCCGGGGTCCGCGTCCTCGAACTCGCCGGGCTCGGGCCGGCCCCCATGGCGTCGCTGCTGCTGTCCGAACTCGGTGCGGACGTCGTGCGCGTGGACCGACCCGTCCCCTCCCCCGTGTCCGACTTCCTGGAGCGGGGCCGCCGGTCGGTCGTCGTCGACCTCAAGCACCCCGACGGCGCCGAGACCGTGCTGCGCCTCGCGGAGCAGGCGGACATCCTGATCGAGGGATACCGCCCGGGCGTCGCCGAGCGCCTCGGCATCGGCCCGGCCGAGGTCCACGCCCGCAACCCCCGCCTGGTCTACGGCCGGATGACCGGCTGGGGGCAACAGGGCCCGCGGGCGGACACCGCGGGTCATGACATCAACTACATCTCCCTCACCGGTGCCCTGGGCGCCATCGGGCGGGCCGGCGGCCCACCCCAGGTCCCGCTCAACCTGCTGGGCGACTTCGGCGGCGGCTCCCTGTATCTGGTCGCGGGCGTCCTCGCCGCGCTGCACCACGCCCGGGACACAGGCGAAGGACAGACGGTGGACGCGGCCATAGTCGACGGTGTGACACACCTCGCGGCGATGATCTGGGCGGAGCGCCACCACGAGGGCTGGTCCGACGAGCGCGGCAGCAACCTGCTCGACACCGGCGCGCCCTTCTACGACGTGTACCGCACCTCCGACGGCGGCTGGATGAGTGTCGGCGCGCTGGAGCCGCAGTTCTACGCGCTCTTCGTCGAGTTGCTGGGTGCTGCGGAGTGGGCGCGCAGCCAACACGACCGTGCGGCGTGGCCACGCATGCGTGAGGCGTTCACCGCGCGCTTCGCCTCGCGTCCGCGCGCTGAGTGGGAGGCGGTCTTCGACGGCACGGACGCCTGCGTGGCCCCGGTGCTCAGCTGGTCGGAGGCGCTGCGCGATCCCCACCTGACGGCCCGGCACGCCCATGTGACCGTCGACGGCGGCGCCGTGCCCGCGCCGGCCCCCCGCTTCTCGCTCACGACGACGCGCGCCGCCGGTCCACGGACGCCGCCCGGCGCGCACAACCGCGAGGTGCTGGAGGACTGGGCCGTGCGGGGAGCGCCGGACCTGCTCGCGGGCGGAGCTGTCGTCCAACGGCCCCCGGCCGGCTGAGCCGTCCGTCCGCCGCCGACCCCCCGCGCCTCAGCCACAGGAGACATCCTCAGCTCCGGAAGACATCCCCGGCTCCGGAAGACAGCCTCAGCTCCGGAAGGCAGCTTCCGCGCACCGCTCCAGAAGCGGGGTGGCCGTCCAGTGCGGTGGCGGGCCCGGCTCCTCCCGCGCCGCACCGAGGCGCCTGAGGTGGGCGAGGATCACCAGCGCCCTGGTGACCGTCGCCCGCAGCGGAAAGCCGCGCAGCCCGGCCAGCGTCCCGGAACGCCGCAGCCGCCCGGCCAGCTGCCAGGCGGTGACCGGCCCTTCGCGCAGTAGCGAGGCCGTCGTGGCCACGCGGGCGGTGTGGGCGTCGCGCAGCTCGCCGACTCGGGTCACGAGGTCGGTGTACGGGTATTCGTGGGCGGGCAGCACGAGGTCCGGCCGCAGGCGCATCAGGGGATCGAGGGTTCCCAGGTAGTCCCCCAGCGGGTCGTCGTCCTCGTCCCGCGGCGCGTGCATCCCGACCTTGGTCCGCGGCAGCAGATGGTCCCCGGCCAGCAGAAGGCGGTGCCGCGAATCCCAGAAACAGAGGTGTCCCGGAGTGTGGCCGGGTGTCCACAGCGTGGTGAGATCCCAGCCGGGAACATCGGGACGCTCCCGGTCGGACAGATGCCGGTCCGGGGGCGCGATGTCCACTCCGGAACGTCCGGCGAGGTCGTCGAGCGCCCTGCGCACAGCGTCCTCGGGGGCACCGGCCCGCCGCAGCAGCGCTCCCAGCCTCAGAGCGGGATGGTGGCGGAACTCCACGAGGGCGGCGTCGTCCAGCGCGTGCAGCGCCACCCAGGCACCGGACGCCTCCCTGATCCGGGGAGCGAGGCCGTAGTGGTCGAGATGGGAGTGGGTCACCAGGACACCGCGGACGTCCTCGACCCGCGTCCCGAGCGCCCGCAGCCCCGCCGTCAGCGCCGCCCAGCCCTCCTCGTTGTTCCAGCCCGCGTCGATCAGGTAAGGACCGGCGTCCGTCTCCAGGACGTACACCAGAACATCTCCGGGCGGCCCCGGCAGCGGAAGCGGAAGGCTCCACAGGCCTGGTCGGACGCGGGTGAGACGCGGCCGTCCGCCCTTCAGCGGCCATCCCGGTCCGGAAAGCCTCTCCTCGTCTATGGACATGCCCCCTCCTTTCGACATAGACAACCTAGTAAACCATCGGGGTACTCTGGTTCGTCAGCAAAGGAGCTCTCATGCCCGGACTCTCGCGCCGCCCTCGCGGCGATTCCCACCCGGCGCGCGACGCGGCGGCCCTTGTCCTGCGCACGACCCTCGGACCCATGCTGGTCGCCCACGGCTGGAACAAGGTCGCGGGCCCGGGAGGCCTTCAGGGCACCACGGGCTGGTTCGAGGCACTCGGCCTCAGGCCGGCCGCCGCCCACGCACGCCTGGCCGCCGGCACGGAGATCGCCGCGGGCGCGGGGCTCACGCTCGGACTGGCCGCACCCCTGCCCGCGGCCGGGACCGTCGGCCTGATGGCGGTGGCGGCGGCCACCGACCACCGGGGCAAGGGATTCTTCGTCTTCAAGGGCGGCTGGGAGTACGTCGGCGTCGTCGGCGGCGCCGCGGTGGCCCTGGCCGCCCTGGGGCACGGGCGCTACTCCCTGGACACGGCCCTGCGCCGCCGGGACCGGTCCGGCGGCGGCGCGGCGCTCACCGCGGCGGGCCTGGGTCTCGCCGGCGCGACCGCGCTCCTCGCCGCATGCTATCGCCCCGACCAGAAGACCGAGGATGAGGAAACCTCCTCCATGGAGGCGCCCACGTCGCCCTGACCGAATCGATCACCCTCGGACCATCTGCCACCCAAACGGTTGACTGCCTTATACCGCTTCTTCATGCGGAAACCTTGCAAACAACTACTCGGTACAACTCCGAAACATCTCGTTGACACGGGCGCCGAGGGCATGGATGGTAACCACACAGCAGTCCTCCACAGCCCGATTGTTCAAACAACCAGTTGGTTGAAGTGGAGCATCGATGAGCGCACCTGCCACTCCCCTACTCGACCTGTCGGACGCGGCGAGTTTCGCCGCCGGCGTGCCGCACGACACCTTCGACCGGCTCCGGCGGGAAGACCCGGTGCACTGGACGCCGACCGCCACAGGAACCCTCAAGGACGGGTTCTGGTCGCTGACCCGGGCGCGGGACATCGCCGAGGTCTCCCAGAACACCGACGACTACACGACCACGCGGGGGGTGATGTTCCCGATCAACAAGGAAGCGCTCGAGCACGGAAGCGAGAGCATCCTGACGCTGGATCCACCCCGTCACACGCGACTGCGACAGATCGTGGCCAAGTCGTTCAGCCCCCGCGTCGCGAGCCGCTTCGAGGACTGGATCCGCGAGACCACGGTGACCACGCTCCACAAGGTCCGCGGCAAGGAGAGCTTCGAATTCGTCGAGGAGGTCGCCTCGGTGATCCCCGCCCTCGTCATCGGGCAGGTGATGGGCGTCCCCGTCGAGGACCGTCCCCGGCTCGTCGACTGGGGCAACGACATCCTCGCCCTCGACAAACCGGACGGGGCCGAACGCAGCTACCGGGCGATCGTAGAAGTGGCGCAGTACGCCCTCGAACTGCGCGACCTCAAGCGCGGCGCCCCCGGGTCCGACGTCATCTCCGAACTGGTCCACAAGAGCGACACCGGCGCCGAGTTGACCGAGACCGAGTACCAGTGGTGGGTCAACACCCTGTTCGTCGCCGGGTTCGAGACCACCCACACCGCGCTGGGGCAGATCGTGCGCCTGTTGCTGGAGGATTCCGGAATCCGGGAGCAGGCCCGTACCGCGGTCGCGGAGGGCCGCAGCGCCGAGCTGGTCGAGGAGTTCCTGCGCTACGTCACCCCCGCCATGGGCTTCGCCCGCACCGCCAAGCGCGACCTGGAGATCGGGGGCCGGCGGGTGGCGGAGGGTGATCTGCTGCTGATGTGGTACGTCGCGGCCAACCGCGACCCCGAACTGTTCAGTGACCCCCACCGCTTCGACCCCCGCCGCAATCCGACCGGTCACATGACGTTCGGCGGCGGCGGCGCGCACAACTGCCTGGGCAGCCACATCGCCCGCCTCGAACTGCGGATCTTCCTGGAGGAGTACTTCGGCCTGGACGCCGAGCTCCGCCTGGACGGAACGCCGGAGCGCGGCTGGAGCACCAGCATCAACCGGCTGGAGAAGCTGCCCGTCGCCTGGGCATGACATGCGAACACACCGAGCGAGGAGCCCGTTGCGATGAACGTCCACGTCGACATGGACAAGTGCGCCCTGCACGGCCAGTGCAGCTTCGCCGCGCCCGAGGTCTTCGACTTCGACGACAACGACGACCTCGTCTACGACACCACGCCGGACGAGTCCCAGCGGGCCGCCGTCGAACAGGCCCTGCGCGCCTGCCCGGTCGTGGCCATCGAGATCAGGGACTGAGCCGCGCGCAGAGGCCCATGGAGGAATCGATGAACCAGACAGACGCGAGGATTCCCGGTCCGCCTTCCGACTTCCGCTTCGTGGGAGCCGGCCCCGCGGGGCAGGGGCTCGACCGGTACGACCGCCTGCGGCAGGACCACTCGGTGGTACGGGTCGACGAGCCCCAGGGGTCGTACTGGGTGGTCCTGAAACGAGAGTTGATCCGGGCCTGCCTTCAGGATCCGGCCACGTTCTCCAGCAGGTCGGTCACGATCCTGAATCCGGACCCGCCCGTCGCCATGATCCCGATCCAGCTCGATCCGCCGGAGCACCGTCCCTGGCGGCACCTCCTCGCCGGCTACTTCTCCCCGAAGAGGATGGCCGCCCTGAGGCCACGGCTGGAGCGCGGCTGCCGGGAACTGATCGAGTCGATCGAAGGCCGTGACAGGTGCGACTTCGTGAAGGAGTTCGCCACCCGCTTCCCCACGGTCGTGTTCCTGGAACTGGTGGGCCTGCCCCCGTCGGAGCTGGACACGTTCCTGACCTGGGAGCACGAGATACTGCGCCCCGACCCCGACGGCGCGTTCGACCCCGGCCGGTACCTGTCCGGAGTGGCGGCGGTACGGGGCTACTTCACCGAGGTGCTGGCAGCGCGCAGGGCCTCCGGCACGAGCGGCGACGACCTCATCGGTCAGGCACTGACGTGGGAACTGGACGGCGAACCCGTCCCGGACGAGGCCTTGCTGAGCTGCCTCTTCCTCCTGTTCCTGGCCGGCCTCGACACGGTCACCAACACCCTTGCCTTCGCCCTGTACCACCTGGCGACCCATGACGAGGACCGGCGTCAGGCGGCCCAGGTCGCCCGTGCCGGGCTGCCCATGGGCGACATCGTGGAGGAACTGCTGCGGTACTACGCGATTCCCGAGCTGTCCCGCAAGGTCACGCGGGACGTGGACATCGACGGCCACCGCTTCAAGGCCGGCGACATGGTCCTCTTCCCGCTCGTCTCGGCCAACCGCGACGCGGAGGGACTGGAGGAGGCGGACCGGGTCCGCTTCGACCGCGACCAGCCACCTGTGCACTTCGCATTCGGCGCCGGCCCGCACCGCTGCCTCGGCTCCCACCTGGCACGCGAGGAACTCACCGTCGCGCTCGGCGAATGGCACCGGCGGCTGCCCGACTACCGCCTGGACCCGGACGTGGCCGTCATCGAGACCTGGGGTTCGGTGCACGGCCTCGACAGCCTGCCCCTCCTCTTCAGCACCGGGAAGGAACACGGATGAAAGTCGTCGTCGACCCCCGCCTGTGCTCGGGGCACGCCCGTTGCCACGCGACGGCCCCCGAGGTGTTCGAACTGGACGACCTCGGCTACTCCGCACTCGCCTCCTCAGGGGAGGTCCTGGTCGCCCCGGAGCACGAGGAGGCCGCCCGGGACGGCGCCAGGGCGTGCCCCGAGCGAGCCATCACCCTCATCGATCAGACCACCCCCCATCAGAACCGTGAAACGGAAGACCACTCATGACCACCGTGACTGACCGCACCCCACCCGCCGTGCACCTGCACATCGGCGACCGACGTCTCAGCGAGGGGTCCGGTGGCGCGTTCGACCACATCAACCCCGTGACGGGCACCACCCATTCGGTGATTCCGCTGGCCGGGCCCGAGGAGGTCGACCAGGCCGTGCGCGCCGCGCACGAGGCGTTCCGCGGCTGGCGCCGCACCCGGCCGGCCGTACGCCGCAAGCTGCTGCTGAAGCTGGCCGACCTCATCGAGGCGCACGGCGAGGAGTTCGCCCGCCGCGGCACGCTGGACAACGGCACGCCGTTCACGACCGGCGCCCGGTTCGTCGGACTCTCCGCCGAGTGGACCCGCTACTACGCCGGCTGGGCCGACAAGGTCGGCAGCGACGTCACCGCCTCCTTCGGGCAGGACGGCGAGTTCGGTTACACCCTCGCCCAGCCGTACGGCGTCATCGGGGTGATCATCACCTGGAACGGCCCGCTCATCTCGCTGGCCATGAAGATCCCGGCGGCTCTGGCGGCGGGCAACACCGTGGTCGTCAAGCCGTCCGAGCTGACCCCGTACTCCGCGGAGCTGTTCGCCGACCTGGTGGAGCAGGCCGGTTTCCCGCCCGGCGTCGTCAACGTCCTGCCGGGCACCGGAGAGGCGGGCGAGGCGCTCGTCACGCACCCCCTGGTGCAGAAGGTCACCTTCACCGGCGGCCCGGACACCGCCCGGCGGATCCTGCGCAGTTGCGCCGAGTCCATGAAGCCCGTCGTCCTGGAACTCGGCGGCAAGTCCGCCAACATCCTGCTGGAGGACGCCGACCTCGATGTCGCCTGCACCCGGGGCACGATCCTGCCCCTCGGCGCACTCGCCGGCCAGGGCTGCGCCTTCCCCACCCGCATGCTGGTGCAGCGCAGCATCTACGAGGAGGCGGTCGAGAGGGTCGCGGCCATCACCAAGACCATCACCAGCGGAGACCCGTTCGACCCGAAGACCGTGTCCGGCCCGCTGATCAACGAGGCCGCCCTGACCCGTGTGCTCGGCATGATCGACAAGGCCAAGGAGGACGGGGCGCGCCTGGTGACGGGGGGCTCCCGCATCAACGGTGATCTGGCGAACGGGTACTTCATCGAGCCGACCGTGTTCGCCGACGTCGACCCGTACTCCGAACTGGGTCAGCGCGAGGTCTTCGGGCCGGTGCTGTCGATCATCCCCTTCGACACGGACGACGAGGCGATCGAGATCGCCAACTGCACGCCGTACGGCCTGTCCGCCTACCTCTACACGCAGCAGTTGCAGCGCGCGCACCGCATCGCGGAGGAGCTCGTCACGGGCGAGGTGCTGGTGAACGGAGCAGGCAACCTCGGTGTGCACCGGCCGTTCGGCGGCTGGGGCATCAGCGGAGTGGGCAAGGAAGGCGGCCGCGAGGGCTTCGAGGAGTTCCTGCGGACCAAGAGCGTGGCCGTCGGATTCACGGGAGTGTCGGCATGAGTGAAGCGGTGAACTGGTCCCTGGACGGCAAGGTCGCGATCGTCACCGGGGCCGCGCCGGGCGGCATCGGCGAGACGTATGCGCGCACGCTGGCCGCTGCGGGTGCCGCCGTGGTCTGCGCCGACGTCCGGGAGGACGGGGCGCAGAAGGTCGCCGCGGACCTGGAGGAAGCGGGCCATCAGGCGCTCGGCGCGGGCGTCGACATCACCGACCCGGACTCGGTGGAGGCGCTGACCCGCGCCACCGTCGAGCGGTTCGGCGGGATCGACGTCCTGGTCAACAACGCGGCGCTGATGGCGACGCTGCACCGGGGCCCGGTCCTGGAGTGCGACTACGACCACTGGAAGCTCGCCATGGACGTCAATCTCAACGGCGCCTACCTGATGACCCGCAGCGTGGTCCCGCACATGCGCGAACGCGGTGGCGGCCGGATCGTCAACCAGGCGTCCGGCGGAGCCTTCCCGGCGGCCACTCTCTACGGCATCACGAAGATCGCCCTGGTCGGTCTGACCACGACACTCGCCCGTGATCTCGGGCCCTCGCGGATCACGGTCAACGCGATCGCCCCGGGCCTGGTGGAGAGCGAGGCGGGGAAGGCGCTCGTGCCGGAGGGGTCGGCCTTCCGCGAAACCATGAAGCGGGTCGTCGCGATGCAGGCCTTCGCCGCTCCCGAGGAGCTCGCCGGCCCGCTCCTGCTGCTGACCGCTCCTGCCGGCAACTGGATCACCGGGCAGGTGCTGCACGTCGACGGCGGCTGGATCCTGCGTCCCTGAGGATCCAGCCGCAGCGCGTCCCGCGAGGGGCGAGGTTCGGCGTGACGTGGGCCTTCACGACATGTTCGTGAGGGCCCACTGCCGGATCCGCCCGACCGTATGCGCCCGCCCGGGGGTCGGACTTGCACGAAGATGAATGATGGTTCATCATAAAACTGAGCTACGGTTCATCTTATCTCGAGGAGCCATCATGTCCCCCAGGAAGACCGCTCTCGTCACCGGCGCTTCGTCCGGTATCGGCGAAGCAACGGCGATCAAGCTGCACACACTCGGCTACACCGTCTACGGCGCCGCGAGAAGCGAGGCCGGACTCGCGGACGCGGCCGCCGCCGGCGTCATCCCGCTCGTCATGGACGTGTCGGACGACGCGTCCATGCAGGCCGGCTTCGAGCGGATCATCGCGGAGACGGGCCGCATCGACGTCCTCGTCAACAGCGCCGGCTACGGCTCCTACGGCGCCATCGAGGACGTCTCCATGACCGAGGCCCGGCACCAGGCCGAGGTCAACGTCTTCGGCGCCATGCGCCTCATCCAGCTCGCCCTGCCCTTCATGCGCGAACAGCGCGGCGGCAAGATCGTGAACGTCACCTCGATGGGCGGGAAGTTCTACTCTCCGCTGGGAGGCTGGTACCACGCCAGCAAGTACGCCCTCGAAGCCCTCAGCGACTGCCTCCGCCTGGAGACCAAGCCGTTCGGCATCGACGTCGTCATCGTCGAGCCCGGCAACATCAAGACCGGGGGCAACGTGGTCACGGCGGCCAAGCTCCAGGAAGCCTCCGGGACGGGTCCGTACGCCGCCCAGGCCGCAGCCGTACTAGGCGCGTTCACGTCGGAGGCGAACGCCCGGCGCGAGTCCTCGCCGTCCGTCATCGCGGAGGCCGTCGGCAAGGCCGTCACGGCACGCAAGCCCAAGACGCGCTACGCCGCGGGATTCGGGGCCCGCCCCCTGATCACCGTGCGCGGCATCATCTCGGACCGCGCCTTCGACGGCCTCATGAAGCGTGCCATCGGCATGCCCCGCACCCAGGCCCAGGCCTGAGGTGGGGGACCCCACCGCATGGATCCCCCGCACGCCTGAAGCGACCCGCATCAGCCCTCGGCTTCGACCGTCTCCCGGTCGTGGTCGGGGGTTTTTGTGTTGCGGGTGTGGGTGGTGAGTCCGGTGAGGACGAGGGTGAGCCAGCGGGTGCGGTGGGGGGCGGGTTGGTCGGTGGGGGCGGTGGTGATGAGGAGGTAGATGTCGTCGACGGTGAT